>CAVJQD010000079.1:0-5070 GCA_963651555.1 uncultured Clostridium sp.
ATCTGATGCTATGTCATTTTTGTGCAAACATCCTGAAAAGGTCGAGACATTTTCCTCAAACATAGAGCAAGATTATGCAGAAGGCTCTAAGTCTTGGAAAGCCATCGCCCAACAAATGCTCGAAATTTATCAACAAGTCTACAAGTCTAACCTATGAGGTCTAAATCATTTCTTCTTTTTATCGGTCGTCTCTGGTCGTATCTATGCCCATTGCGTCTGTGTCAAAACATCAAGGCGGCATACACCTATCTCTACACTGGCTACTATGCTCGTCAGTTGAAACATTGTGGCACTTGGACGCGTTTAAAACCGCATTTTGTTGATTTTCGTGGGGGACAATATATTTCCATAGGTGATAATTGTACTTTTATGCCAAGTTGCAGTCTCACTGCATGGGATACTTATCAAAAACAACACTTCACACCAGAAATTTCGATAGGGGATAACTGTTCCATTGGCGTAGGTTCACATATCACTGCCATCAACAGTATTTTGCTTGGCAACAATGTGTTGATTGGTCCATATGTTTTGATTTCGGACAATGCGCATGGCGAATCCCAAAAATATCAATCTAGCATTGCCCCAAATCAGCGACCATTGTGTAGCAAAGGCAAAGTTGTCATTGAAGATAATGTTTGGATAGGTCAAGGAGCGATGATTATGCCCGGCGTGCATATTGGAGCCTATTCCATCATCGCTGCTAATAGTGTTGTCACACACGATATCCCAGCATATTCTGTCACTGCTGGCTCTCCAGCGAAAGTTATCAAACGTATAGAATAATTAATCGTAGTAATTATGCCCAAAGCAAGAGTAATAGCATTTTACCTTCCGCAGTTTCATCCTTTCAAAGAAAATGACGAATGGTGGGGTAAAGGATATACCGAATGGATTAGCGTTGCTCGTGCACGCAGTCTTTTCCCTGGTCACAAACAGCCCAAATTACCTGGGGAACTTGGTTTCTATGACTTGCGCCTATCCGAAACCCGTGAGGCACAAGCGCAACTCGCACGCGAGTATGGTGTGGACGGTTTTTGTTACTATTACTATCGCCTCAGCAAAGGACATAATCTCATGGATAGACCACTCAAAGAGGTCCTGTCTTCTGGTAAGCCCGATTTCCCATTCATGCTCTGTTGGGCAAACCATAGCTGGATGGCAAAGAATTGGAATAATGCAGATAAAGGGAACGTGAATGGTAAAATGCTTATTGAACAGCAGTATGACGATGAACAAGATATCCGCGACTATTTTTATGAGGTTCTTCCATACTTCAAAGACCCTCGCTATATCAAAGAAAACGGCTGTCCACTTTTTGTTATTTACAAACCATTGGATGTGCCAAATGTTGAGAAGTATCTCCAAATATGGAATGAATTAGGTCGAGAGAATGGCTTCAATGGAGTTAAAATAGTTGCCTACACGGAGGAAGCAAGATTCGAAACAGACAAGATATTCGCCAAAGGCTTCACCGAAATGATTTCCTGCCGTATGTATGCTACGATGCATAATCATTCACAACTCTGGCGTTACATCAATGGTGGTATCCGAAAACTATTCAAGATACCGAAGGTACTCCGTTACAAGAATGTAATCCGTGAGTTGGTCACCGACGAAGCCAAAGATGAGCGCATTATTCCAACCATAATGCCCAATTGGGATCATAGCCCCCGCAGTGGTCGTTGGGGTATTATGTGGGTTGGTAGCACGCCACAACTATTCAAAAAACACGTGTTGGAAGTATTAAACAAGATACAACATAAAGAGAACAAAAAGATATTCATCAAGTCTTGGAACGAATGGGGTGAAGGCAACTACATGGAGCCAGACCGCAAGTGGCAACGAGCCTACCTCGAAGCACTCAAATCTGCTCGAGAAGAAATGAATATATAACCCTATTCCAAGAATCTTGCCATATTCTTGGAATATAATCCAAAAATATGGCAATAAATTTGGAATAACCATTATTTCGCTCTATCTTTGCAGTCGTAAAAAAAGAGCAACTATGATTCAACGTACACTACAATCAGTCATTACCAACTACCTCCATCGGGGTAAGGCTATCCTATTGGTCGGAGCACGACAAGTAGGAAAGTCTACTCTTTTTCATCAACTGACCGACAACTTTCAAACACCCGTCTTGTGGCTCAATTGTGACCAAACGAGTGTACGCGATTCTCTTACCAATCCGTCTCTTGCAGACCTCAAGATGCTTATTGCCGACAATAAAACAGTGGTAATAGATGAAGCGCAACGAGTAACCAATATCGGCATAACGCTCAAACTTATCACAGACAATATCCCCAATGTACAGTTACTCGTCACAGGCTCATCTGCTTTAGGATTGCACGATAAGATAAACGAGCCACTCACAGGAAGAAAAATAGAGTACAAACTATTCCCTATATCAACCGAAGAAATCTATCGTGCAGAAGGATTGATAGCAACACGTGAGAAACTACCAATACGACTCATCTATGGTAGCTACCCTGATGTACTATATGGAACGCTCCCTCCAGAAAAAACTCTGAGCGAATTAACCGAGAGTTATCTCTATAAAGATGTACTTGAACTTGAAGGCTTACGAAAATCTGTTATCCTACAGAAACTGCTTACTGCACTAGCCTTGCAAGTGGGAAGTGAAGTGAGCTACAATGAACTCAGCAAGATTATTGGTGTCGACAACAAAACTGTCGAGAAATACATCGATATCCTTGAGAAGTGCTTCATAGTATTTCGTCTAAACAGTTACAGTCGCAACCTGCGTTCCGAGCTAACCAAAGGAAAGAAAGTATACTTCTACGATTTAGGTATTCGCAATGCTATCTTGGGCAATTTCTCATCGCTTGATACACGGCAGGATATCGGCGCACTGTGGGAGAACTTCTTCATCGTGGAACGGATGAAATACAACCACTATGCCGATCGTATTGTGAATACTTATTTTTGGCGCACAACTGACAAGCAAGAGATCGATTATATTGAAGAAACCAATGGAGAACTACACCTCTTTGAGATGAAATGGAATACCAAAAAACAAAACGCTAAGTTCCCTAATCAGTTCCTCAATACTTATCATCCCACACAGACCAATGTGGTTACCCCAGAAAACTATTTACCGCTTCTCATTCATGCTTAATCTGTCAATAAACAAAAAATGGAGTCACAAAACATAGAATACAAACAATCGTGGCAAGTGATAGAATAACAAGCAAAACAAGAATACAATGAATATAGCTCTTTTAACAGCTGCAGGAAGTGGCACACGCATGGGGCAAGACATCCCCAAACAATTTATGAACATTGACGACTGCCCTGTCGTTGTTTACACTATGCTACCTTTTCAGCAGCACCCAGACATTGATGCGATTGCTGTAGTATGTCTCAAAGGATGGGAAATGTTTCTACAAGCTTATGCTAATCAATTTGGTATCACCAAACTAAAATACATATTCCCTGGTGGAGATAGCAATCAAGAGTCTATCCATAACGGGTTGATTGGATTGAAAAACAGTGGCATCAACGATGACGATATTGTAGTCATACAAGATGGCGTACGACCGCTCGTATCTCAAGAAATAATATCTCAAAACCTATCTGTCTGTCAACAATACGGCTATGCTGTCACAGGGATGCCATGCAAAGAGGTCGTGCTAAAGTATGATACCGATACACAAACTGTTGAGTATCTACCAATCAAGCGGGAACAGCTTGTCCGCACACAAACACCACACACTTTTAAGCTAGGCATTATTCTCGGTCTACACAAACAAGCAGCCGAACAAGGCTTGAACTTGGCGGCCTCATGTGAATTGGCTGCTCGTCTAGGTATCAATGACCAGCACCTTGTACTTGGCACAGAAAAGAATGGCCTTAAACTTACTAACACTGAGGATATAGAACTATTCAAAGCACTTAAACATGTATCCAAAGATAGTTGGCTGAAATGAAGACAGATTTACTATTCACATTGCCCATAGAAAGGCTACAGGATAAGAATATCCTTATTACCGGTGCTTCAGGGTTAATCGGTGGAGCATTGGTAGATATTCTGCTGTCATACTTTCCTAAGGCAAATGTATATGCTATGGCGCGTAGTCAATCGAAGGCCGAGCAACGATTCAAAGACTATCTAAACAATCCCTATTTTCATATCATTGTAGCCGATGTAAACACACCTCTTGAAGGAAATACTGACTTCCACTATATCATTCATGCTGCAAGCAATGCCAATCCTAATGCTTATTCGTTAGACCCTGTTGGAACGATGTGGACCAACATCAATGGCACTCGCAATCTACTTGAATATGGGCGCAACCACAAACTTTTGCGTATGGTATATGTATCATCTGGCGAGATCTATGGCAACGGCGACAATGCAGTTTGGACAGAAAGCGATGGGGGCTATATTGATACTATGTCAGTGCGGTCATGCTATCCTTCGTCAAAGCGCGCAGCCGAAACACTTTGTGTGGCTTATGCGGAGCAATATGGAATAGATACAGTCATTGCACGACCATGTCACACCTATGGACCACATTTCACGAACAGCGATAGTCGTGCCTATGCCCAGTTTGTCCGTAAAGCACGAGGACACGAGGACATCGTACTCAAGAGCAAAGGAGAACAATTTCGTTCCTGGATATATGTTGCCGATTGTGTTACCGCCATACTTACCATACTACTTCGTGGCGAGAACAAACAAGCATACAATATAGCTGATACACATAGCAATGTGACCATTCGTGAAATGGCAGAGAAAATCGCCACTATTGCAGGAACAAAAGTAGTATTTGATATTCCTAATACGATCGAGCAAAAAGGATTTTCTCAGATACGCCGAGCTATATTCAGTACAGAGAAATTAGAGAGTCTCGGTTGGCATACAGAGTATACACTAGGCGAAGGACTTCGCAATACAATAAACGATACATTATAAATTTAAGCTGATAATGAATATTACAAAATTGCTAAATAGCACGGATATTTCCATAAAGGAACTTTCCACTGAAGAGATGAATGCTCTTAAAGCCGTTTTTATTGAAATGTTTAAGGATATCTATGCAGCAT
>CAVJQD010000079.1:5080-10230 GCA_963651555.1 uncultured Clostridium sp.
TGGCTTTGCAGCCGATGACAATCGTGTCTATGCACAATTCTCTCGCGCTGCAGCAAATGGAACTGATATTGTATTGCACACGCAAGGAAACACGGTACGAAATTATTGTTACCTAACAGATGCTGCAGTTGCTCTACTCTTGTTAGTAGCGCGAGGGAACGCAGGAGAAGTCTATAATGTTGCCACTGAAGATACTACATGCTCTATTGCAGAAATGGCGCAATTAGCCGCTAGTTTATCCGATGGCAAGACCAAGGTACGTTTTGAGATAGCAGATGTTCAAAAGATGGGCTACGCTCCGGAGGTTAAGATCAAACTCATGAGTAAGAAACTGCAAGCTCTAGGTTGGAACCCACAGAACTCGCTTACTACTATGTTCACAAAAACAATCAATGGATTAAAAGCATGAATCTAGCAGAACTCATTCTCCACTCCTCACTCCCTGTCCGCGAACTGACCGACGAGGAATCAGCACAACTCAAACAGACACTTCTAGATATCTACAAGGATGTGCTCTATGCATGTCAGAAACACGGACTTACAGTTCTACTCGGCGGTGGCAGTTGTTTAGGTGCGGTTCGACACAATGGTTTCATTCCTTGGGACGATGATCTAGATGTCATGATGCTCCGTGCCGATTATAATCGTTTGCCCAAAGTCCTGCAAGAAGAATTTGGGGATAAGTACTCTATCATTGGTCCCAACATATCCGAACACGCTCGCACGCCATTTATTAAGTTAGGAAAAGGAGGCACTGTATTTAATACTATCTACGACCTTCCCGAAGACAAACACGAGATAGCCATAGATGTATTTCCTATTGAAAATATCCCTGACAACCGTCTACTACGCCTTTGGCATGGTTTCTGGCTCAATCTTTTGCAATATATTGCTCTGTGCATTGGATTATATGAAGGTCGTCAATGCTACGCCACACAAGTATTGCGAGGTTCTAAAGAAGGGCGAAAAAAGATAAATCTTCGCCTCTTTATAGGACATATCAACTCATGGCTATTCAACTACACCAAGTTATATGCCTTTTGTGATCGTTATGCCGCTAAATATGCCGACAAGCTAACTAAAGACGTAACAATTCCGACAGGACGAGGACACTATTTTGGCGAAATACAACCTCGAGAGAAATTCGTACCAGCAGTTATGCACGACTTTGCAGGAGTACAAGCCCCCATTCCACACGATTACGACGCCTACCTACACAAACTATACGACGACTATATGCAACTCCCGCCACTTGACAAGCGCGAAAAACATTCCTGTGTAGAACTGAAATTTTAAACACCATTAAAGACTATGATACGAACCCTTATTATCCGTTTGACCAATATCATTCGCCAACCCTATTGGCGATTCAAGCACTGCAGAGTATGTCTTCGGACACATATTGCAAAAGGAGCATTTTTGCGTGATACAAAGGTGGAGGAATATACCTACTTGGGACGCAACTGCATAATCAATAGCGCATACATCGGGCGCTATGCCTCTATCGCTTCTAATGTCCAAATAGGTGGCATGGAACATGCCTATTGGGACTTGTCCACCTCTTGTTACCTTGCCGACCAAAACATAGAAGGAAACAAGACACGCATTGAGCATGACGCATGGATTGCTGCAGATTGTATCATCAAGCAGGGCGTCACCATTGGCGCAGGGGCAGTTGTGGGTGCGAACTCATTCGTAAACAAGGATGTACCTCCTTACGCCATCGTAGTAGGTAGCCCTGCTCGAATCATTAAGTATCGTTTTGATGAACAGACTATACAACGCTTGCAGCAATCGAGATATTGGTTAGCCCCCCCCCCAGAAGCACGCCGCATCTTAGCTGCACTGCGTAATGAGAAGAAAAGAAAATAACATTTGGTATGTGCAAAATCCGCACACCCCAAGAAAGATAGCATAGCAACCAATATGTTTTTGTTACAAGATTTGTACGCGTACTGACAAAAAGTGTAGAATTCTACAGTTTTTGATAATAGAGACAAAAAGGAGAAACCTTAAATATAAATGCATATATATATAACTCTGCAAATATTGTTTTTCTCAAGATAAAAAGCAACGTGTAACATTCGTAAGTCGAATAATTTATGAATATGACATTTTCTATAGCAGTTATTATTCCAACTCTTAATGAAGAGCGATTTATTGCACAATGTCTTGACTCTGTGCTTGAACAGACATACCCAATTCAATTGATGGATATTATGGTTGTTGACGGTGGTAGCACAGATAAGACTTGCAATATCGTTGATGATTATCATAAAAAATATTCCAACATTCGATTATTGCATAATCCTAAACGAATACAATCTGTAGCATTTAATATAGGCGTAGCAAACTCCACATCTCCTTATGTTATCCGTCTCGATGCACATGCTACATATAATAAGACATACATCGAAAACTGCATAAACATTTACTCTGCTGACGCCGAGATCTTAGGATTCGCACCTGAATTATTAGGGAATGTTGGGGGTGTATGTTCCATACACCCCCAACATTCTGGCATAATTCCCGAAGTTGCAGCATTATTGAATAGTTCTAAGTTTGGCATAGGCGGAGCAGCTTTCAGAGTAGGCGCACACGCAGGTGTTGTTGATACAGTTCCTTTTGGTTGTTTTCCACGTAAAGTGATAGAACAAGTAGGCGGTATGCGAGAGGACTTGCCTCGTGGCGAAGACAACGAGTACAATTCGAGAATACGAAAAGCAGGATATAAAATCTATTTAGACCCAGAAATCGTCTGCACTTATTTTGCACGAGATACTATCAAGAACAACATGAAACAAATGTATAACAATGGTGTATCAATTGGGCATCTTGCATATATTGATAGAGATGCTATTGGATTAAGACATCTAGTACCGTTGATATTTGTACTTGGATTACTATTTGGAGCTGTCATATCTATCATCTGGCATCCATTTGGTTGGATATATCTAAGTGGTATAAGTACTTACCTATTGTGTGCATTATTTGCAGCTATACACGCATGTAAAGAGAGGTCTTCTAAATACATACTACCTCTTGTTGTACTCTTTGCGTGTGTACATGTTTCTTATGGAGTCGGGACAATTGTGGGGATGGTACAAGGATTACGAACAAAGATAAACAAAACATATTACAATTTATTAAAGATTTATAGACATTTATGAAACGACTTAACATTCCTTTTTCGCCTCCTGATATAACGGAGGCAGAGGTTAAAGAAGTATCAGAGGCTATCCTCAGTGGTTGGATAACAACAGGTCCTCGTACCAAAGAGTTTGAGCGGCAGATAGCCGAATTTGTTAGAGTACCCAAAGCCGTATGTCTTAACTCGCAGACGGCATGTGGCGAAATGGCTCTTCGGTTATTGGGAATAGGCGCAGGTGATGAGGTGATAGTTCCTGCTTATACCTACACGGCATCTGCATCGGTTGTATGCCATGTAGGAGCAAAGTTAGTCTTTGTAGATATACAGAGAGATTGTCTCGAGATGGACTACGATGCACTAGAGGCTGCTATTACAGAGCGCACAAAAGTTATTATCCCTGTTGACTTGGGCGGTGTTCCTTGTGACTATGACCGCATCTTCGAGATAGTTGAGAAAAAGAAAGCACTGTTCCATCCTGCCAATGAGATACAAAAAGCCATTGGGCGTATCGCTATCTGCGCAGATGGGGCACATGCCTTTGGTGCGACATGGAAGGGTCAAAAGATTGGTTCAGTAGCCGACTTCACCTCTTTTTCTTTCCATGCGGTAAAAAACCTTACTACGGCAGAAGGAGGTGCACTTACGTGGCGTCCAATCAATGGTATCGATAATGAAGAACTATATCATCAAGCTCAACTTTATTCTCTACATGGTCAATCGAAAGATGCTCTCGCTAAGACTAAATTAGGTGCTTGGGAATATGATATTATTGGTCCTTGGTATAAGTGCAATATGACGGATATCATGGCGGCTATCGGCTTAGTGCAACTCAAGCGTTATCCTGCTTTACTTGCTCGTCGTAAAGAGATTATTGAACGTTACAATGCTGCCTTTGAGCCACTTGGCATAGAAGTTCTTAAACACTATACCGATGTGCATCAATCGTCAGGGCACTTATATATTACTCGCGTACCAGGAGCAGACTTAGAGAGACGCCAAGAGATTATCGTCAAGATGGCAGAGCGCGGCATCGCCACCAATGTGCACTATAAACCGCTGCCCATGATGACTGCCTACAAGAATCTTGGGTTCGATATTGTCAACTATCCTAATGCATATACTCATTTTGTCAATGAGATAACACTTCCGCTTCACACTTGTCTTACGGATGAAGACGTGGAATACATCATTGCGAACTATAGTGAGATAGTACAAGGAAAATAATGAAACGTTTGTGCGACATACTGTTATCAGGAGTGGGACTGATTTTGCTCAGTCCACTCTTGATAGTGGTGGCTATCTGGATTAAGTTAGACTCGGCAGGACCTGTATTCTATCGACAGGTACGTGTAGGACGACACAATAAAGATTTCCGCATCTATAAATTCAGGTCGATGTACGTCGACAGTGACAAGCGCGGACTTATCACGATAGGCGGGCATGACCCTCGTGTTACTCGTGCAGGATACTACATCCGTAAAGCTAAGATTGACGAGTTACCTCAACTAATCAATGTGTTCATCGGTGACATGTCGTTTGTTGGTCCTCGTCCGGAGGTCCGCAAATATGTAGATATGTATACGGCTGAGCAACTGCATGTCTTGGATATCCGTCCTGGTATCACAGATGCGGCTTCTATTAAATATCGTAACGAGAATGAGATTCTAGAGAAACAAGCTGACCCTGAGCAGTACTATGTAGATGTCATCATGCAAGATAAACTGCGTATCAATTTAGAGTATGTCGCACATCATTCGCTACTTAGTGACCTCAAACTGATATTCAACACCTTTATCGCTATAGTAAAATAAGTCTTGCAATGTTGCATAGGAAGGTTAAAGCGTAGACATACACATGCTTACTCCAGCAACAACTACTAGCCTTGCAGAAAAAATTAGAAAGTATACTTCGAGATTTTCTCGCAAAAACTGTAAGTATACTTACAAGGGATGTTCTAAAAATTGCTTTTGAGATGATTTGTGGAATTTTATTTAGTAGA
>CAVJQD010000080.1:0-10044 GCA_963651555.1 uncultured Clostridium sp.
ATTTTTCTCTCACAAATAGAATTCAAAAATACAAGGCAGACGTATCAATAGTTGTTAACGGACGCCCTGCGACGTTATGACGATTTGACTTATTGTGCGTGATGGTCATTCCTTTTTCTTGCCACTGTGTGGCGAAACTAGAAAAAGTTGTCACCACACAAAACTTTTCCATATATCCCCTAGTATTGGTCGTTGGTAGGAGTCGTTATTTCAGTTTGTTGTATTCCTCATCGGTTACGGGTTCGAGCCATTCGCTGGTGGCATTCTCTGCGGGTACAGCTATTGCGATGTGCTGAAACCATGAGTAAGCAGTTGCGCCGTGCCAGTGTTTGACTTCGGCAGGGATATTCACGACATCGCCAGCGTGGAGTTTGCGAGCAGGCATGTTCCACTCTTGGTACCACCCTTCGCCTCCTACGCAGATGAGTATCTGTCCGCCTTTATGATGTATATGCCAGTTATTGCGGCAGCGTGGTTCAAATGTGACATTCGATATGTGGAGTCCTTCCGATAGTAAGGGCGCGAGATAACTGTTCCCTATGAAATATTTAGCATAGGCCGTGTTCAAGTCGCCTTTTGGGAACATCATATATTCGATAGGTTTGCCTTCTGTAAAGGATTCGCCATAGACTTCTGCTATTGCTTTTGCGGCACGATAAGCCTCAGCGATGCCTACTCGTTCTGCCAACACTTGAGGAAGGGCATGTATCTCGATATCGCTGACACCCATGTTCCGTGCTCCACTGATATGCGACTTCAGTTGCGGCTCTACTCCTTGCATGGAAGCCAAGGCGCTGACTGTTACTATCTCTCGCTCGGAATGAGTGAGGATGTCGCGGGCAAAGATGTCGCCGAAAAGGTGTGCCTTTAGGTAATAGTCGGTCGCAGGTGCAAAGAGATAGTTAAATGGTTTACCGCCACATAACAATGTCTGCACGGCAGTGCCCTGCTTCAATGCGTCGTAGTCGGGCGATAGTGGGGAGGCGTCTTTGCCGTCTTGGTCGACTATCCCTTGCTTTTGACGGTTTTCGAGTACCGATTGCAAGGTGCTCAGAGCGTTTAGGCTGCGAGGGAATCCGGTGTAGGCATAGAGATGTGATAGAGTTTCTTTCATCTCGTTAACGGTTACGCCGTCATTCAATGCGTTTTCGATAGCGGTTTGAAGCCCATCGATATCGCCTTTGGCTTCGAATGCTGCGACGGCGATTAGGTTTTGCTGTTTCTTGCTTAGTGTATTCATATTGTCATTTTGTGCGTTTACCACCGAGATGCAGCAAAGTAGATTTACTACTACAAGGGCGGTGGTTTGGATTAGTTTTCTCATAAACGGCATTCTCTATTGGATGTGGTTAGTGATTTCTGCTCACAAAGGTACGGTTTCGTTTTGAGATGCACAAGTAGTGGTTTGATTCAAGTGGCTTAATTCTATCGTCAACCTACCTTGAAGATAGTCAGTTGATACGGAGTTTATTGCTCAATGACCCAATAATCACCCAATAATCACCCAATAACCACCCAAACTGATCAGGGACTTGTCAGGGAGAGGTCAGGGAGTAATTAGGGAGTGAGCAGGGAGTCGGTAGGGGGGGGGCGGTAGGGGGTCGGCAAAGAGTAATTAGGGAGTGGTGGTACGATTGTGTTATACTGGGTAGGGGGATTGGTCATAGGGGGCAGATATACACTTGGAAACTTTTGTCGTAAAAAAGTTTCCTGAATTAGTAGTTTTGGCACGCCTTTTGCAATACCGATTGCGCCGCTACTATAGCGGCATTAGGTATAAAAAGAAAGACTTAGTGCAATAAAAGATATAATCTGCAATATAAGGTTTAATCTGGAGCACTGAATATAAGAGAATATAAGAGAAAGTGTAAAAGAAGGTATAATGTCAGAAGACTTGCGTGAGAATATTATCACTATTGCATCGGATAAGATGAACCAACTCGGCATTCGATCGGTGTCGATTGATGACATCTGTCGAGATATGGGCATCAGCAAGAAGACCTTCTATGTATATTTCACTACGAAAGATGACTTAGTGGACGCTGTACTGCACCGTCAAGAGCAAGAGATAAAGCGCAACACAACCAAAGAACTGGAGCGCGAGAACTCGGTGCTGAATATGATTGTGCGCAACATTCAGATAGTGCAGCGCGCAAAAAAGATACTCCAACCACCTCCATTTCTATTCGATTTACAGAAGTATTACCCAGCCTTGTTTGCGGCACATAAAGCGAATATGTTTGCCTCGACGCAACAGTTTCTCGCGGAGTTCCTGCAGAAGGGCGTAGATGAGGGCGTATTGGACAGTGAGATGGATATCAAGATGACGACGCTATTCCTTGCTCGTTTGCATCAAGGGTTATTGGAAGCGCTTGCGCACCCTGACCGAGAGCGCGAGGAGTTTACGAAGATGTGCCAACATGGAATGAAGTTGATTGCTCAGGGAATGATTACTGCGGAGGGTAAGCGTCGTATTGAGGAGATGATTGCGAAGAAGCAGAATAAAGAAGATAACAACGATAAAAAATAAGGTATAAAGATGAAAAGATTATTCTTACTACCAATGCTTGCACTCTTATGCAGTGTGAGTATTGTAGCAGAGGACCATGTGATGGAAGCGACGAAGGGGGCAGAACAAAGAGAAGTGCCATCGTCGCTGACCCTAAGCCTCGAAGAAGCGCAAGACTATGCAGTAAAAGCCAATCGTTCGTTGCGTAATGCGAACCTTGCAGTACAACAAGCGTACGCACAGCGTTGGCAAACGATTGCAGCGATGCTTCCCCAGGTGGACGCTAGTTGGGGTTTCAACTCGATGTGCGGTTACCAGATGGAGATGGATTTTGGAGGTGCATCCACCAAGATTGACATGCCTAACTACTCTACCCTTGGCATCACGGCATCGGTAGGCATTAATGGTCAAGCAGTTGTGGGCGCAATTCTTAATAATATCGCCATTGAGATGCAACAGATATCGCTTGAGCAGTCGGAGGACAACCTTCGTGCTAATGTGAAGACCTCATACGCATCGGTGTTGGTGATGCAAGATGTGATTGCGCTGTTAGACTCGTCGTTGCAGAACGTAGAGAAGTTGGCAGAGATGACTCAACGGTCGGTAGATGTAGGTGCAGCAGAGCAGACGAGTGCCGACCAGATTGTTGTTCGTGTGAACACCTTGAAGAACAACATCAACTCGAACAAGCGTTCGATGCAGTTGGCTCTCAACTCGCTGAAGGTGCTGCTGGATGTGCCTGTTGAGACGGAGTTGACGCTCTCGACGACCTTGGACAACATGCTATCGGCAGAGGCCGTGCTAAACCTGCTGGGTGAGGACTTCAATATCAACAATAACTTGAGTTATAAGACCTTGCAGAAGAATGTGGACTTGGCGAAGACCAATGTACACTTGGCTGCGTGGGCTTATGGTCCGACAGTAGGTGTAGGCTATCAATATAGTAAACAAAAGTATTACGGCGACGGTGGTTTCCGCATGACACCACCTCATGCTATCTCGGTAACGGTATCGATGCCGTTGTGGTCGTCGGGTAAGCGTGCAGCCACGATGGTTGACAAGAAGATTGCTCTGGAAGAGGCTCGCAACACATTGGCTGAGACAACGGATAATCTTGGTATTCAAGACCAGCAGTTGCGCTATAATCTGCAGAACGCTTTCGAGACCTATTTGACGGAGAAAGAGAATATGGATGTGACGCAACGCGTGTTCCAATCGACTACGAACAAGTATAACTATGGTGCGACATCCAACCTTGAGTTGGTTAATGCGAGCAACGATGTTATCACGGCTCAATCGAGTTATGTACAAGCCGTGCTGACGCTCGTGAATGCGGAGGTGGAATTGGATAAGTTCCTCAACAACTAACAAGGATAACAACAACGAAAACAATGAAATGATTATATGAAAAAAGGATTTATTTTAGCAACCGCAGTAATGGTATTAGTCGGTTGCGGTAGCAAGCAAGAGACGACTACAGAGACCACTGAAGAACGTGTAGAGGTAGTAGAGTTGACTACACTTCATCCACGTGAGATTCAGCGTGAGATATCTCTTTCGTCGAACCTGATGGGTTATGAGACAGTGAATGTAGCGCCTTCTATTACGGGTAAGATAGAGCATATCTATGTAGAGGTAGGCGACCGTGTACAGAAAGGTGCAGACCTTGTACGCATGGACCAACAGCAATACAAGACGACGAAACTGAGTGTAGCGAACCTTGAGACCGAGATGGCTCGTATGGAAGGCTTGATACAAACAGGTAGTGTTTCGCAACAGTCGTACGACCAAACGAAATTGTCGCTTGACCAAACGAAAGAGAACCTCGATTTCCTTCAGAAGAACACTTATGTGAAGGCAGACTTCTCGGGTGTTATCTCCGCAAAGAACTACGAGGACGGCGAACTCTATAGCGGTTCTCCTATTGTCGTGCTGACGCAAGTAGACAAACTGAAGACCTTGGTTGCTATTCCTGAGTCTTATATCCCATTGGTGAAGGCAGGAATGAAGTTGACCTTGAAGTCGGATGTATATCCTGACAAGACTTTCCCTGCTACTATCGAGGTTGTTTATCCGACAGTAGACGCATCGACGCACACATTCCAAGTGAAGGTTGTAGTGCCTAACAAGAGCGGTCTGCTTCGCCCAGGTATGTATGTTACCACCACGATAGGTTTGGGCAAGGCTACTATTATGGCGGCTCCTTACTCAACGGTGCTGAAACTTATTGGTGCGAACGACCGTTATGTATTCATCAACGACAACGGCTATGCAAAGCGTGTTAGCGTGGAGATGGGTCAGCGTTTTGGCGACGATGTAGAGATTACGGCACCTGAGATTGTTGACGGTGTGGAACTCGTAACGAAAGGCGAGTCTCGATTGGTAGACGGTGTGAAGATAGTTGTGGGTGAGACTGCCGCAGAATAAATAGTTCAATTTGTAAAAATTAACAATCATGGCAATATATAAATCAGCCGTCCAAAAGCCTGTAACCACAGCGCTTATCTTTGTGGCTGTAATTATCATTGGTATATTCTGCTATGTGCAGTTGCCAATTGACCAATATCCAGAGATGGACCCACCGTATATCACGGTGATGACGACATACGCAGGCGCGTCAGCGTCGGAGGTAGAGACGAACGTGACGAAGGTGATGGAGAACTCGTTGAACTCTGTCGACCACTTGAAGGAGATTACTTCTCAATCGAAGGATAACATCTCGCAGGTGACATTGGAGTTTGAGTGGGGTACGGAACTTGAGGAGATAGTGAACGATGTTCGTACTTATGTGGACCTTGTGAAGGATGACCTTCCTGACGGATGTTCGAACCCTATCATCTTGCGTCTGTCGACCTCAATGATGCCAGTTATCCAATATGCAGTCACTGCGAAAGAGTCGTATCCTGCATTGGATAAGTTGCTGGACGATGAGATTATTCCTCAGTTGAACCGTGTAGACGGTATCGGTAACTTGACCGTATCGGGTGAGCCAAAACGATATGTGTATGTATATCTTGACCAGCAGAAGTTGGATGCTTACGGACTGACCGTTGAGAGCGTGGGTAATGTTATCTCTGCGAACAACTTGAACATGTCGTCGGGTACTGTAAAACTACAGAAAGAGCAGTATCAGATGGAGGTTCGTTCGGAGTATGTAGAGTCTTCGGAAATCAATGACTTGGTGGTGACTACAACGGCAGATGGTCGTCAGGTATATGTACGCGATATTGCGACCGTGAAAGATACTATCAAGGAGTTGTCGTTGGATGAGAAGACCGATGGTATCGAGTGTGCTCGTTTGATGATTACGAAGCAAACGGGAGCGAACACGGTGCAGATATGTCGTGATGTCCGCAAAGAGATTGCAGAGATACAAAAGACGCTGCCGAGTGATATCAAGTTTAAGTTGATTTACGACTCGTCGGAGACGATTGAGAACTCTATCGACTCGTTGAAAGAGTCTATCGCTTATGCATTGCTCTTCGTGGTGCTCGTCGTACTCTTCTTCTTGGGTCGTTGGCGTGCAACATTGATTATTGGTTTGACGATTCCTATATCGTTGATTGTAGCGTTTATCTACCTGAAGTTGGTAGACTCTTCCTTGAACATCATCTCGCTGTGTTCGTTGACCGTGGCTATCGGTATGGTGGTGGATGATGCGATTGTGGTGTTGGAGAACATCACGAAGCACGTAGACCGTGGTGAGAACCCACGAGAGGCCGCCATCTATGCGACGAATGAGGTGTGGGTATCGGTTATTGCCACAACGCTTGTGTTGGCAGCCGTGTTTATCCCATTGACGACGCTGAACGGTATGGCAGGTGTTTTGTTCCATGAGTTGGGTTGGATTGTGACCATAGTAACGTCCACATCTACCTTGATTGCTATCTCGCTGACGCCTATGTTGGCAAGTAAGTTGCTGAAGCCTCGTCAGGTGCATGTAGACGAGAATGGTAACTTGATAGATGATGGTGCAAAGAAGACATGGTACGATAAGACGGTGGTTCGTGGTTTGGACTGGGTAGACGATAAGTATGCGAAGGCACTTGCATGGTGCTTGAAGCATAAAGCCGTCGCATTCAGTGGTTTGTTCTTGTTCTTTGCCCTCACGATGATACCTGTCTTGACGGGTAAGATTGGTACGGACTTCATGCAGCAGCAAGATAACGGTCGTATGTCGGTTACTATCAAGTTGCAGCGTGGTACTCGTATTGAAGAGACTTTGAAGACGGCTCGTGCGTTGGAGGCTCGTTTCACGGAACTAGTACCAGAGATACAGTTGATTTCGACCTCAGCGGGTTCGAACGATGACTCGGGTCTATCGGCATTGTTCTCATCGACAATGAACAACACTATCTCGATGACTATCCGCTGCAACAAGAAGTATGAGCGTGAGCGTAGTATCTTCGATATTGCGGAGGTTCTCCGTCAAGAGATTGCCAAATATCCAGAGATTACCGACTACCAAGTAAGTACCTCAACCGGCGGTGGCGGTATGGCATCGAACTCGGTGGATGTGGAGATTTATGGCTATGACTTCGATGCTACTTCTATGTTGGCAGAAGAGATACAGAGCAAGTGTAACCACGAAGTGAAAGGAGCTCGTGATGCGACCATCTCTCGTGATGATGAGCGTCCTGAGATAAAGATTATCGTAGATAAAGAGAAGGCTACTCGTTTAGGTTTGACGCCTGCGACTATCTCGACGTATCTGCGTAACCGTGTCAACGGTATGTCGTGCGGCTATTTGAAGGAAGATGGTTCGGAGTATAATATCCTCTGCCGTCTGCAAGAAGACGACCGCAACACGATACAAAAGATACAAGACTTGACTATCCCAACGCCAACGGGCAAGAGTGTTAAATTGTCGGAGGTATGCTCGATAGGTGAGTATTGGACACCTCCTACGATTGAGCGTAAGTTGCGTCAGCGTATTGTGACGGTATCTGTTACTCCGTATAACGTGCCTCTGGGCGAGTTGGCACAAACCATACAGACACAGGTGATTGACCAATTGGATGTACCACAAGGTGTAACGATTCGTATCGCCGGTGACTATGAAGACCAACAAGAGACGTTCGGCAAGATGGTATGGCTTGCGTCTTTGATTGTGCTGCTTGTCTACATTGTGATGGCCAGTCAGTTTGAGTCGTTCAAGAAGCCGTTCGTCATCATGTTTACTATCCCATTTGCACTGTCAGGTGTGGTAATGGCATTGTGGATGACGGGTCGTTCGTTGGATATGATTGGTGCGTTGGGTCTGATTATGTTGGTGGGTATCGTAGTAAAGAACGGTATTGTGCTAATCGACTATACGGACCTGCTGCGTGAACGAGGCGTAGAACTGAATAAAGCGGTGGTAGACGCTGGTCGAAGCCGTATGCGTCCTGTGCTGATGACCGCTTTCACAACTATCCTTGGTATGGTGCCTATGGCAGTATCTTCGGGTGAAGGTTCTGAGATGTGGCAACCGATGGGTATTGTGGTCATTGGAGGTTTGACAGTATCAACCTTCCTTACCTTCTTCATGGTTCCGACACTCTATGCCGCCATGTCGAAGCACGGTGAGCGTGACCGTATATCGGGAATGCGTAAAGGGTTCATCTTCATGAATATCAAGTTGAAGAAGAACAAGAATAAAAATAACGATGCAGAGGCTGCAGCAGAAGCAGAAACGCATGTATTTCCTGAGACGACACCAACAGACCAGAAATAATAACTAATAGTAGTGGGTGCTACGAAGGTAGCACTTACTACTATCCTAATACGATAGAATATGAAATCAGTAATGATAGTCTTTAATCAAGCGAACACGGAGCGTGTGGAGTATATGCTTGATATGTTGAATATCCGTGGGTTCACTTTCTTTGAGCAAGTTCAAGGTCGTGGAACACACGATGGCGACCCTCGCCGTGGTACTCATGCATGGCCAGAGATGAACTCGTGCGTTATTACCATCGTTGAGGACGATAAGGTGCAAGAACTGCTGGACGCAGTGGAGAAACTTGATATGCGTAATAAGGAGGTAGGTGTTCGTGCCTTCGTATGGAATATTGAGGCTACGGTGTAATTCAATTAACAATTAACAATTAACAGTTAACATGCGCTGCGTGGCGGTTGGGTGATTGACGGTTATAGAATAAAACAACTTCATACATTGAAAGTTGAAAAGTGAATAAAAGTGGGAAGAGCGTATTCCAAAAGGGATACGCTCTTCTTTTTGTATTGCTACGATAGTTGCGCAAATATAACGCAACTACCTTAACTAACAGCCGAATTACTTTACGAGTGCGGCGGTGTCGGATGCAATCATCAACTCTTCATCGGTAGGGATGATGCATACCTGCACCTTGCTCTCTGGAGTAGAAAGGATGGCCTCTTTGCCACGCGTTGCGCTATTGACTTCTTCGTTGAGGAAGATGCCCAGATAGGAGAGGCCTTTGATAATCTCGCCACGGATATAGGTATCGTTCTCGCCGATGCCACCGGTAAAGACGATGATATCTACACCGTTCATAGCCGCAGCATAAGCACCAATGTACTTGATTACGCGATAGATGAACATCTTACGAGCAAGGTCGGCACGATGGTTACCTGCTTTTACGGCAGCATCGATATCACGCGCATCGGAAGAGACACCCGATACGCCTGCAAGTCCCGACTTCTTGTTTACCAAGGTAGAGAACTCCGAGGTAGAGAGATGTTCTTTGTCCATGATATACATTGCAGCGCCGAGGTCGAGGTCGCCTGCGCGCGTACCCATCATCAATCCCTCAACAGGGGTGAGACCCATGCTTGTATCGACCGACTCGCCATGGAGAACAGCAGCACAACTGCCGCCATTGCCGATATGGGCAGTGATGACTTTCTTGTCCTTTGGATTAACGCCTAAGAACTCGCATACACGCTTCGATACATAGCGGTGAGAGGTGCCGTGGAAGCCGTAGCGACGGATAGCATATTTCTCGTAGAGTTCGTAAGGCAGAGCGTACATATAAGCATAATCGGGCATTGTCTGATGGAAAGCAGTATCGAATACAGCCACTTGAGGTACACCAGGCAATGTCTTGCTGATAGCGTCAATACCTTTGAGGTTAGCAGGGTTATGCAGAGGAGCGAGGTCGGCACATTGCATAATCTCTTTGCGAACCTCGTCGGTGATGAGTACCGACTTATTGAAACGCTCTCCACCATGCACAACTCGGTGACCAACAGCGTTAATCTCGCTGAGGCTCTTGATGCAACCGAGTTTGGTATCGGTAAGGGTATTCAAAATAAGTTCGATGCCGACGGTATGTTCGGGCATTGACTTATTGATTTGCACTTTCTCTCCGTTGGGTAACTTAACCATAAGGAAAGAGTCGGGCAGACCGATCTTCTCTACGCCACCTTGGGCAATGACTTCTTTCTTCTCTATCTCAAAGAGTTTATATTTGATAGATGAACTACCGCAGTTTAATACTAATATCTTCATAATTATGGGATGTTCTAAAAATTCCACGTTTCGTTTTTTGTTACTAATTGGGATGTTTCTC
>CAVJQD010000081.1:0-10015 GCA_963651555.1 uncultured Clostridium sp.
ACTAAATAAAATTCCACAAATCATCTCAAAAGCAATTTTTAGAACATCCCTAATACTTATCACCATGAAACATACTATTTTTTTGACCATCTTTCTCCTTATCTCGCTTTCTATCTTTGCTCAGCAGCCGGTGGCTGTGGGTGGCGGTTCTTACGCCTCATATACCCCGTTGGGCGAGAGTCGTTCCTCGTTGCACTCAGGTTGTCAGGCTTATCAGACCGAGCACCGCACTATCTATGCTCTCGACTCACTGCTCTCGCGCCCACTGCCCTCTAACGATTGGTGGACCTACGCACTCGTCAACACATGGACCGGTAAACTCTGGGCGTACCCAACCCTGGTATGGGCAGACGCTACGGGCGTGTCGGTGGCACTGCCGACCTACTGGGAGTCAACCGGCTGTGAGATGAAATGGGACAATCAGGTGCTGCTGTCCGCTTACCGTATTGACGCTTCCGGCACTCGTGCGCCATTCTCTCCACAAGAGGCGCTGCTCTCTGACTGGTCCGATTACCATATCGCCTTTGTACTACGTGATGGCGACTCCGAGATACGCACTACCGTGATGCATGGTTCGCCTATCGTCTGGCTTGAATATACCAATGCGGAACCTATCATCACGAATCCCGATACGACGCGCTATGCCGTCTTCTTGCACACCTCGGGACTGGATGCCACAGTGGCGGTGGCGGTACTGACCGAGGGTCTCACCCGTCAGGACCTTGCCCCTTACGCGTATCGTATTCCCCGAAAGACACAGATAGATTACACCTATCATGCGGCTGAGGCGACCCTTACCACGACTTTCCATATCGACTATTCTGATGTGGTACCAACAACGGCCAATGGTGTGTTACAAGGTTTCCTGCCGCACCACTACTACAACACCACCTCTGACCTATCGTGGCAGACACCTACCTATCAGACGCCGCGTGGCACACTCCGTCTGGCACAGGGGAATGACTTTGCCATCACCTATCCGGTACATGGTATGCTTCCGTTCTTCCCACTGCCTGCCGACACCCTCTCGGGATATAGTGCAGACCGTCTGCGCAGTCTCTGTGCCGACTATGCCGCAGGGGGCTCATTCGGTGCTGACACCTACTGGGGCGGGAAAGGTCTCACGCAGATGATGCACTACATGACTGCCGCTTATCAGTTGGGAGACACTGTTACCTTTGAGTTGGCGAAGTCCCGACTGAAAGCCACACTCATCGACTGGTACACCTACACGCCTGGGGAGACGCAGTACTATTTTGCCCGCTACCCGAGATGGGGTGCGCTTGTCGGTTTCGACCCTTCGTACGACTCCGATATGTTCAATGACCACCACTTCCATTATGGTTATTTCGTCTATGCCTCAGCTGTCCTATGTCTCTTTGATGACGACTTCCGACAGCAGTACGGACCTATGGCTCGTGAAGTGGCAAAAGACTATGCCAACTACGACCGCACGGACACACGTTATCCACTATTCCGTACTCTCGACCCGTATTGCGGACACTCTTTTGCAGGTGGTCTGGGCAACTCGGGTAACGGCAATGGTCAGGAGTCGTCCTCAGAAGCCATGCAGAGTTGGGGCGGGGTATGGATGCTCGGCGCTGCACTTGGTGATAAGGACTTGTTGGAAGCAGGTATATTTGGTTACACCCTCGAGGCGCGTGCCACAGCAGAGTATTGGTTCGACCGCAACCGTCGTAATATCGACTTCACGAAGTATCAGCACCCTTACTGCTGCAACCTCACTATGCAGGGCGTAGGTTGGTGGACCTGGTTCTCGGGAGACCCCGTATGGATGCACTCTATTCAGTGGTTACCTATCTCACCGGTGCTGCAGAACTACCTCTCTGAGGACCTCGCTTTTGCGCGATACGACTATACTGAGATGTACCGGAATAAGGAGGTCGGCGACTATGAGGCCACATCCGGTGGGTTAGGTGATGAGTCGGGACTGGGTAATGTGTGCTTGTCTTATCTTGCCCTCTTCGACCCTGACTCAGCGGCACGTGTATGGGACCGCATGGATACGATGGGTAAAGCCATTGCTAAGAACACGGACACCGGTGGTATCACCTATATGCTGGCGCACTCACAACGTCAGTATGGTCCACAGAACCACGCTATCCGTGCCGACTATCCGCTTGCGGTGGCGTATACAGACACTATCACACATCGTACTACATATATGGTCTATAACGCAGAGGACCATGAGGTGACGGTGCGTTTCACCGATGGTAAGCAGTGGACTGCGCCGGCAGGACGATTGTCTATCTTCACCGATGTCCCTGTGTTGACGCGACTTGAGATAACCGGCGAGAAGGTGGTACAGCCTTCTTCTGCCAACACCTACACGCTGCATTTCTATGACCAGTATGGTGCCACCTACCGCACGGATAGTATGCTCAACTATACTGCTCCTGCTGCGGCGCAGTTGGATACTATAAGGGCAGGATATCAAGGACTTAATGCTGTGCTACCTATCCGTGTTGGAGCATTGCCGTATCTCGCAGAAACGACTATCACGCCTGTGATGCAGTATATGTCGCTGGGGGATAGTGTGGACTTCTCTATTGCGGGCAAAGACCAGTATGGGGACACCTATCCGGTGGATTGGACATATCATTTGGCACCTACTACGCCAGGGCAATATACTATTCAGTATACGGGCACACCTACTGCTTCACAGGTAGTGACGGTGCTGCCGCCATATCCTAATCTGGCACTGCACAAGACGGCGACGGTTAGCAGTGAAGAGAACGCCGGTACGTTGGCACAATATGCTACTGATGGTGACAGGACTACACGTTGGGGAAGTAAGCATAAGGACGGGGAGTATATCACCATTGACCTCGGGCAGCAATGTTATATTGACTATGTTACTATCCGTTGGGAAGCGGCTTATGCCAGTCGGTTCTCTCTGACACTGACCGACACTCAACCGGCAACACTCGACACCTCTGTCGTATACAGAGGAACAGGAGGTGTGCAGACGATAGCAATGACACAGAATGGTCGTTATCTGACACTCTGCGGCATGTCGCGTGCTACGGCGTATGGTACTTCACTCTACGAGATAGAGGCGTACGGCATACCGCTTGCCGGTGATGAGTCGGGACTATTCGGACTGGCGATATATGCCGATAAGTCCTATACCACACAGGATGAGCCTATTCAGTTCTCTGTGCGTGGTTACAATATGCAGGGGACGGAGATTGCCTGCACACCTACACTCACGTCTACGGGCGGTACTATCTCGGGTAGCACCCTTACACCGGACACTATTGGTGACATGACATTGACGGCAACAGTGGGTAATATCATGGCCACTCGCACTTTCACGGTGATGGAGACGGAGCGTATCACGGCCACACAAGTGTCGCCGAAGACCGTAACGCTACCTCTTGGTGATACGCAGACCTTCACGGTGCAGGCAGTCAACCAGTTTGGTAATACCGAGATGACGAGTACTGAACTCTATGAGGCGACGAGTCTGGGTACTTATGACTTAGTGGTATCGTTGGGTGGCTTTACGGATACTGCTCATATCACCGTGGTGGGCTATGCCGACTTGAACCTTGCATTGGGCAAGACGGCTACTTGTTCGGGGTCAGAGGGAGATGGTACAAATGCTTCAAAGGCGGTAGATGGACTGCTCGACAGTCGCTGGTCGTCACGCTTCCAAGACAACGAGTGGATATGTATCGACCTGGGTGCAGACTACGACCTCAGCCGTGTCAAACTCTATTGGGAGTCGGCGTACGCCACGTCTTATGAGATACAGACTTCAACGGATGGAGTTACTTTTTCGACAGTCTATGCTAATACACAAAGTACGGGCGGTACGCAGGATATCACCCTTCCGGCAGACAGTCATGGCCGCTATGTGCGGGTACTATGTCTCACACGCAATACGGGCTACGGCTCATCCCTTTGGGAGATAGAAGTGTATGGCATAGGCCGCTTCTCAACAGATATCCGTAATGCTGTAGATAACGCCAACAATGGTATACTGCTCTACCGTAATGGACATATCTATGTCCTGATGCCGGATGGTAGGTGCTTCTCTCTCTCGGGAGCGCAGGTGGATAACAGAGTACAACAGAACTAAACATAACATATCATGCAGAAGAATTCTCCGGAGGTCAGCGCATTGCGACAGGACATAGAACAGCATATTGAGCGTACTGTATCTACACCTGCAGACTTCGACTTCCTTGCCGGTGCTATATGGGACCAACAACATCAGTACATCTCCTCTACTACGCTCAAACGCCTATGGGGGTATATATCGGGTGCGGATACCGTGCGTCATACTACGCTTAGTATCCTCTCGCAGTTCCTTGGGTTTAAGGACTGGGAACATTACCTGCAGCATCTGGCATTGCAGTCGGGAGTGGAGAGTGAGTCTTTTGCCGGCGAAGGTGTCCGTACAGAGCAGTTAGCAGAAGATGATAGGATAGAGGTGTCGTGGCAACCGAATAGGCATTGCGTATTCCGTTACTTGGGTAATATGCGCTTCGTGGTGGAGCAGGCGGAACATAGCAAACTGCAAGTAGGAGATATGTTCTCTGCTGCCTGTTTCTTGATAGGACAATCGATGTATCTTGATCATCTGCAAGGCGCAGACCCAAGTAAGACGTCGTATGTAGCAGGCAGTCGGCATGGACTGACCTCGGTATCTATTCTCAAGGTATGAGTAATATCCCAGACATATCCGATTCGGGCTTTGTTGACCCTGATAGTATCACCTTTGAGTGGACTGATATCACCCTGTTGCAGGCACGGCAACATAGTGTGCTGTACCGTGCTAAACGCTATGGGCGGTGGTTTGTACTGAAAGGGCTACCTGCAGAACAACAGCATCTAACCGATTGCCGTCTTGTGCAAGAGCGAGAGTTCCATCTTGGCGTGCAGTTGGTACATCCCAATATTGTGGCGACCTATTCATTGGAGGACATCAAGGATATTGGGCGCTGTATAGTGTTAGAGGCTGTGGATGGCGTTACTCTCTCGCAGTGGTTAGCAACGCACCCGAGTAAGCAGGCACGCCAACGGACAGCAGAGCAGTTGTTGGACGCCGTGGAGTATCTACATGCTCACCAGTTGGTACATCATGACCTCAAACCGAGTAACATTCTCATCACTCGTAATGGTAGTAACCTGAAGCTCATCGACTTTGGACTGAGTAGTACCGATGATATCGTTACAGCAACACCCAATGATATTCAAGACGACCTCGTGCACTTGGCGGACTTGCTGAGGCTATTTGACTTACCGGCACAACGCAGTGTTATCCGCCGATGCGAGCAGCATCGATACCCGAATATCAGTGCTCTGCGGCGAGATATGACTCAGTATCTACGCTTGCAGCGTATCGTACCGATAGGGATACTTGTGGTAGGTATGGCAGTAGCAATGGGTGTGATGGGCTGGAGTATGTACCAACGGACGACCACTGAGAGACAGACACAACAGCGTCAGGAAGCCATGCTGGCAGATGTGAATGCCGTGTGCGATAGGGAGTCGGAACGGTTATTGGCTATTGCAGATGCGGAGCAGTACAGTGAGTTCGCTACGGCAAAGTTCTACTTGAATAGTCGGTTTATCATCTTGCGTGACTCCCTTGCCAAAGTGTATCCGGCAGACGATGCAGTGCTAAACAGCCTCTGTCTCTCAACTTTCGACAACCGCTACAATACCCTGCAGATGCAGTTTGCAGAACATATTAAGTCCTGTCCCTCTACATTAGACGCCTTTCGCAATGGCGATATCACAGTGGACGAATACACTCGCCTATCAAAGGAACTGTCGGAGTTGTACAAACGGTAGTTATTCCTCTTAGCACTGCGTGTAAGAGAAAATTATTACGCATATATATTGCTGAGAAGCAATGACTTGGCAACGCCCACTTCAGAAAAGTGTAACATGTTACAGAAATCTGCAATAGTGAAGTTCGTCTCTATGCATCTAACCATACCGATGATGGTTGCCTTACCGCTTTTCTGTGTTGTGCGAATCAGTATTATTCTCGTTCTGTTGTGCGAGTAGTTGGTCGAGTTTGGCGTTGAGTTCTGCAACTTGTTTCTCAAGTTCATCATTGTTGTCGCTCACCATGGCATCGACAAAGATGGAGTTGACCAATGACAGACCGATAATACTGCATATTACCAGCAACAGACTGAAATACAAGCGCACTAGCCGTGCAGTGACGATTGTGGAGTTTGCGGCAATGGTATCGGGAATCTCGTTCCAACCTTCACCTGTACAGATACGGAAGATGGAGTAGATACTGTCGATAGGTGTCGCAAAATACTCAGGAGCAGATTTACTGAACAGCGCACAAGAGATAAGAGCAACTATCAGTATCAGCACTATAAAGCCCGCAAAGACACCATAACTATCGCGCATCGCCTTGCCGAAATTTTTTGCTATAGCACCAAAGTTAGGGAAGATATGTATTATGCGGAAGAAACGCAGTATACGCAGTAGTCGCAGCGAGAGCAATACCGACATACCGCCCATTGTACTGGTAGGCATGAAGAACTCCACTAATGATGGTAGGGATAGTAAGACCAAAATGCCGTCAAACCTATTCCAACTACTGCGCCAATAGCCACGGAAGCCAAACTCGACATGCTTGACTATCATCTCGATAACAAAAATGATAGTACAGATAATATCGGCAATGCTTAGTGCGAGACTACTGACACCGCTCTCTTGAGCAAAAATAATGGCAGCGTTCAACACTATCACCGCCATGATGATGTGCTCGTTGAGGAATATCTTACGGAAAAACTGTTTCATGTGTACTACTATTGTCTAAATGCGGTACAAAAGTAGTACTTTTTATTGACATGGGCAAATGGGGATTGGAAAGTGAATGTTATTTGGGCGTGGAGGTTCAGTAGCCGAGGCGTTTGGTTTTGAGGTCGGGGGTGTCGGGGTTTTGGAGGTGAGTGATGTGTTTGTTGAGTAGGGCGGCTAGTTGTTGGGCTATTAGTATGGCATGCATATCCCAGCAGGTGACACTCCATGCGGCACGTAGACAGAAAGCGTTGGGCTGATGCTCCAGATGGCGGGCAAAGTAGGTGGAGGCACTATTGTTGTGATAACGTTGGCAGTCGCAATGGAGGTCGTATTGCTGTGCAAGGAGAGCGGAGAACTCTTGATAGAAGCCGTCGAATGTTTGGGTGTCGTGGATGGTGATGTTCGGGTCGTTGTATGTCTCATCACCTTTCTTTGCTCCGTAGGTAAAGTGCATCTGTGTCGGATATTCAGGTTCTTGATTCCCTGATGCCGCAATAACGGTCAGTATCCAATGGTCGGCGGATTTGGCAAGACTATTGATGTCTGCCAAGCAGCGTTCTTGTTCGGGCGCAGGAGAGTCGGGGTTATAGGTGTAGAACGAGCGGTAGGGGCGTGTCTCTCCCAGTTCACGACTCACGAAGTTGAAGCCGCCTATCTCTGCTAGATAGTATGCCCACCAGCCGATGATAGGGTCGACAATGTCACTCGGTGAGAAGATTGTGAGTTTTGAACCACGGTCAATGCACTGACCGTAAGAGGTGTTGAGGGCAAAATGTTCTACTGCTAATAGGTCTTCGGGGTGTTGCTCTGCGGGACGAGTAGCGGCAAGATTGATAAGTCGCAGGTCATCGCTAGCAGCAACGGCATCGAGTATCTCGTCCGTCTTTAGTCCGAGTCGGGCTTGTATCTCTACTACAGAGACATAACGTGGCACTATCTGGTAGCCTGTTGGACGGTCAAGTTTGCGTTCAAAAGCGAGGTGTATTCGTTCTGCCCAATGAGTGACCTTCTGTTTCTTCTCATCTTTCTCCATTACCTCAGTGAAAGCTGAGGCTATCAGTCCGGCAGGGACGGCGAAGATAGCAATACCGAGTATGCCTATGATGCAGGCGATGATACGTCCGCAGACGGTGATAGGTGGTGTGTCGGCGAAGTTACCTGGGTCTCCGATATACTGAGCAAAAGCCCATAGCACCGATGTCCAACCATTGGTGTAGACGTCGGGTTGTGCTTCATGCTCCACAAAGAATAGCACGAAAGAGAGGATGAGGGTGATGATGGTGAGGAACTGCAGTGAGACGACCATCTCGTCTTTCTTGGAACGCATAGCACGGCTGAGGATATTGAAGGCTTTGACGTAGCGGAAGATACGTAGCAGTCGGGCAATCCGTAAGGCTTTGAGAGCGATATAGGGTACGGGGAAAAAGAAATGCAGGTAGAAGGGATAGGTGGATAGTACATCTATCAGTCCGTAGAACGAGAAGCAGTAACGGACACGCCCCCAGAAACCTTTGTAACGAGGAGATATCTCGTCGGCTGCCCAGATACGGAGAGTTACTTCGATGGTGAAGACGATAGTGGTGAAGTAGTCTATGACTCGTAGCCAAGTGCCGTAACGGGCTACGATGTTGTCGTAGGTAGAGAGAAATACCTCTAGTGTAGAGAGGAGGATGAGACCGATGATGATATAGTCAACGATGTTTTGCCACTGCTTGGTGTGTAGGTTATCATCGAAGACCTTACCTAATGCGTGCTTGAACTGCGCTATCTTGCTAGTTGCATTGTGATTGTTCTCTGTACGTATCGTCTCCATTGGTTGTTATTCTCTTATAAGGACTGTTAGATATGCGTATTCTTTTTTCAATAGTAAGCAAGCAGGAATATAGAAACTTGTAGGGAATAGTACTATTGTGCGATTGCGGGTTGAAGTATCAGTTGTATGGTTGCAGCATCGCAGCCCATCTGTTGCCCTAACTGATTTATATACATTTGTTCTACAGGCGATATACCACCTATGGCAGCCACTTGCGAAAGCGCACACAGCGTAGAGGAGGACAACATCAAATCTCCTTTGAATGGTTCCATATCTACTACAAACTTCTTTGGGTGCTCAATGTCATTTAGGAGCAACGTTTTAGCCTTGTCCGATATGTTCAGCTCATTGGCAATGGTACGAATAATCATTTTTTCGTCTTCGGCGTAGTTATTATCAATACGTGCAAGATTGATGAGCAGATGTACTTTTGCGACCTCCAACTGCTCCTGTTTCTCGAATTCAATTATCTCGTTCAAGAACAAGGCTTTAGCTGCTTTGGCAATGGCATAGGTAGAGAAAGCATCCACAGTACCGCCGATGACACCGCCCAACACGGGAATGGCTTTATGGAGGTTAACTAAGCCTTTCTCCCCGAACTTGGTAAACAGACGAAACCCTACTTGTTGGTTGATTTTGGTGAGCATAGTACTCGGCAGTTTCTTAAGGGAAGCGGTAGCGAATTTCACTGCAAACTGTGAGGCCGTTTGTGTCAATACATTGTTGGCTTGGCTACCTAACATACAGAGATACATACCGGTCTTCTTCTCCTCGCTATTTTCATGGAAGCCGCCCAATTCAGCGATAGCACCAATCATACGTAATTGAATAGCCATCACGCCTGCAACGTTAGCGGGCAGCGTAATCGGCATAGTGGCAAGCCCGCCAAGGTTGGTCACAAACCCTGCCGTGGCTGCAGACGTGATTTGCCAGTTTACGAGGTGGTCGATAGCAGCATTTACACTACCATATTTGTCAAGGTATTTCTGTGCCATTTCGTGGCTTGTACCAAAGCCTGGTATGTTGCCGTTGGCTTTATCGAATGCCCAATCCATGACTTGTAGCATCTTGCTGCCTTTGTCTTCTTGTTCCACTAAGGCGGTTTCGTTTCCCGCTGTCTCATTTCCAACCTCTTCGGCTTCCACTTCCTCAATCGGCTCTTTTGAAGATGTTTTTAGTCCTGTGAGCGAGTTTACTGTGGAAGAGATAGTATCTTTGATAGATGCCGTGCCTATGCCATTCATCGCATCAGTGGCTTTTCCCGCTATTTCTGAGGCATTTTGCAATAATCCTGCTGCCTGTTTTTTGAACTTACTGAGATCCATGGTGTTTGTGATATTTTAGGGATGTTCTAAAAATTCCACGTTTCGTTATTTTGTTACTAATTGGGATGTT
>CAVJQD010000082.1:0-9983 GCA_963651555.1 uncultured Clostridium sp.
GCAACACAAAATTACAACGGACGGCTGATTCTTGCAAGAGAACCAGCCGTTTTTTTACGCGTTTATGCAAGCCTCATTTTTTCGGTTTACCGGACAGTAATAATTGATATAATAAAACTATCTCAAGAATTTACTGCGACAGTTCCCCTTTGCATACGTTCTACTCTTGTATCACGCTGCAAAGATAGGGCGTCATATTGCCGAATTACGGCAGTTGAAAAATTATTTGTTGCTAAAATTGTAAGATGAAACAAACAGGCGTACCATTTCTTCGTCTATAATGACTGTTGGGAACAAACCTCGCAGAGTAGTATCTACATACTTCTCCCGATTCTTTAAGTACACCTTATTTGCTTTTGTTACGTATTGCACGATGTGTTCGTAGTCCTTGTTCGTTATCTTCCCTTGACGCAGCTCTCGATGCAGTTCTGCAAACGACAAGCCATGGGTAAAATACCGCTGCTCCTTGTCCTTTGCATCTAATCTCATTACAAAGGCTTTTAAGTAAATAGCATGCCTGCTCATAAGCATGTCGTAATAACATACTTCTTCTTGTGAGGCTTCGGCTTTACCGTTGTTTGTAAACTCTTGCTCCTTTGGGAAGCTAATCGAACATCTGCTCGTAAGCAGACCTGTGTTAATTACATTTGCCATTTCGAACTTTTTTAGGTTAAACATCTTGTTAATTAGATTGAACTGTTTAGTTACCTCGTATCATTTTTCCCACCGTGGCTACATACCGGCATAGCATGAAGCTCGGTTGGGGCAGCACTTAAGCTGTCTCTGGATACTTATTTTCTCATTCTTTATTTCTTATCAGTCCTCTACGCTTAGAGAACCATCAACTATTTCTAGTCTTTGGGTGGAATGTGGGGCTCGAACCCACGACACTCGGAACCACAATCCGATGCTCTACCAACTGAGCTAAGACCACCATCTTATTGATACCCTTTTGGCGGACTCTCGAGTCCTTCTCTCAATTGCGGCTGCAAAGGTAAGTCAAATTTTTGAATTATGCAAGAGTTTGGACGAAAAAATGTGTTCCGTAGGCAAAATTTCTTGCAAAGGCTTGTATACAAACGGCCTCTCGAGAATGAGAGGGTGGGGGATAGTAAGATCTGGCGAGACGAGTTGGATATCTTCGTATAGTAAGATGTCAATGTCTATTATACGGTCCTTGTATTCGCCAGTTGTCGATTTTTCGGTTCTACCGAGTTCTCTCTCAATCTGTTGTGTCACGTCCAATAGTTGATGCGGCGATAAGGATGTGTCAATGCATACAACTATATTGAGAAATGTGTTAGGAGAAGCATACCCCCATGGCTCGGATTCCACTATGTTCGATTGGCGCAATATCGTGCCAACCCGCTCTTTGATTAGGGCAAGGCAGGCTTCAATATTGTGCGTCTTATCTCCTAAGTTCGTCCCTATTCCGAGATACGCCTGCATTTCGTTACTGCTGAAACTCGTTTTGGACAGTCGACCAAGTGACCGATGCAATCTTTTGTATCGGCTTGTAGGCTAAGCTTTGCTCTTGAAGTTCGGGCTTGAGAAAGTGAAACTGGTTATCAAGTAGACTGACACCATTAAGTACGATGCTGACGATAAGGGCCCACTTTGCTGCACCGAAAATAGCACCTATCAGTCGATTGAGCCATCCTAACGAGATGGCCTTGAGAAACCGACTTATCAGTTTGCCAATCAAGTGCAGCGTGAGAACGATAGCCGTGAATAGTATGAACCATGCCAATAACTGACAAACCGATGGCGATGCCGAGATGTATTTGGCAAGCCAAAGAGCAAAGGCTGGCGCAAAGAGTTTTGTACCTATAATAGCGGCAATGAGAGCTACCAAGTTGGTCAGTTCCTGCACAAAACCGCGCATCAGTCCACGTATCAAGCCGTAGAAGATAGGAAGTAGTATGATAATGTCAATTACGTTCATATTGTACAAAACTCCCATATTCCCACAATAAATGCAGAAATATGGGAGTGAAGTGAAGGGATGATTATTGTGCTTACTGTGCTACTACATATTCTTCCATTTCCCATGCTTCGCCTTCATTGTTGATGAAGTGCATGAGGTCGTATCTCGAACGGAGAGTGATACTCCAATCCCATTTATCAGGTTCGTAGCGACCATTGTCGGTGTAGTGACCAAGAATACCAATCACATCACCTTTGTAGTCCGTTGTCGGAATCATGACGTGCGCAAACTTAGCATACTCACTTGTCGAGACAAGACTCGAATCCGTTGCATCAGTGATGATACGTCCTTGAGGATAGCCTATGTTGTTGGTCGTAGGAGCAAAGACGCAACTGTAACTGCTCGTTTCAGGGTCTTTGTTGTCGCAACCTGCCAATGTACCTTGATTCTCGTACATACCAGGTATCTCAGAACCACTCTTCTGAGCAAAGCATACATTCTTGATATAGACGAGCTTGCCATCCATTTCATGATAACTATCATCGTCGTCTGTGACCGAGAGTATCTGCTTGAGGGTCATCGTGTCGCATACAATAGCGCTCTTATCGGGCACTCCAATAAGGGTCGTTGCTTTGTTGAACAGCGGTGCAGGAATACGACCAGGTGCCCAACCTACTTTCTGACTTGCGTTGCCAGCATAGATATTGTCGTTGTAGGTAGGAACGCAGAGTTGTGGCTCGTTGGCATACTTACCAATGGCAAGACCGTTGACGCATATCTGAATCATCTGACCGATAGCATATTGCCCACCTGCATTACTCTCGTCAACCGATAAACGGAGCGTCTGCTGCTTGCCATTTACAACCTGTTGAATAACAAGCGACTTATAGAAGTTACCATCATAGTCCTCTGTGATAACTCGGCCACGGATATAAAGTCTTGGACCGTTCGATGGAATAGTGTCAACCGAGAACCAACCACGGTTGTTCTTTGTATAGTCGGTCGTGTCAATCTGATATGCCTTGTTCGAATAGGTGTATGAACGCTCACGAACCGGGAACATAACACCGCATTTGGTCATACGCTTTGCCACAAACTCGTTGAGCGTGTATAAGGTGTCACCTTCTTGAATCATTTGGTCGGCAGCCTCCTCGGTGAGAAACACCTGCTCAGGTTCAATAACATCGGGCTTGCAAGCCACTAAGGCAAGCACTGCGATTATATAAACTAGTTTTTTCATATCTCGATGTATGTTAGATGATTAGAACTTATATGTTACGTTGAGGAAGAAGTTTGCACCCCATGCATAGTAGTACTTTGCAGGGAACTTGTAGACATTGTTGGTGATTGCTGAGTTCTCTGTCTGTTGAACCGATTGACGTGGCAGACGAGCCTGTTGATAACCACCCGTCTTCATGTGCGTGTTGTTCGTCACGTTGCTTACCGAGAGGTTAATCGAAAGCGATTGACGATTCTTCAAGTAGATGAGTTTACCTACCGATAAGTCAATCATGAAGCGGTTGTACCACTTACTGTCGACAAGACTCTCTTGGTCGGCTAATACGTTATATGGTGACTCTAACTCAGGAATACCATACTTATCGTATACCACATTACCGTCAGCATCTTTCATCAAGAAGGTCTGTGAAGCATTGCTTGGGTTAGGCACTGCATACGAACCATTAACGCTTGTACCATCGGCACGCGTATTGGTGTAAAGACCTTGCATGCGGCGTGATGGTGCATAGTCAAGATAACTCCAATCGAAGTAAGAAATGGTGATGTCGGCAAACCACATCTTCGGGTGGAAGAACGAGAGTTTGAGTGAGGCATTGAGTTGTGGACCATTAGCCACTTTCAATCCTTTGATAAGTACACTATCTCTCACTTCATAAAGTGCTCCCTTAGTAGCGTCCTCGGCAAGTGCCATACCGTTCTCTGCACTCGTTACGGAGTAAGCATTCGATGTATAGTGGTAGTCGCCAATTGCCAACATAGGCGTAAGCGTGAAGTATGTCCCCAACTTGAAGGCTGCTGCTGCTTCTATACCACGGTGAACACGATTGATACCTGTGATCGATTGGTTCACATAAGTACGAGCCTCATCATCGTAGTAACCATTCAGTTCCGATCCGTTCCAGAAGTGGGTCTGGAACGCTGTGATACGACCACGAACGATAGGGTAGTTGAACTCATAAGTGAGGTCATAACTTACAACCTTCTGCGAGGCTGCATAGAAGTCTTTGATATTTTTTGCACGGTCGTGCGTGTAGATAGTGCTGATAGCACGGTCGTGAACACGCGGAGAGATATACGCATCACGTGCCAATGGCGCACTCGTCTCTGCTAATGCATTGAGGCGTATCTGGTTACGACCATTGATCTTGTACGAAGCACCTAACTTGAACGATGGGTCAACAAAGTTGTGCTGCCAACCGTGATAGGTTGATAAGACTTGTCCATCGCTATACATGATGTTCTTATATTCTCGTCCGAGATAATAGTACGAATCATCAGGTTGCAGTTGAGCCAGATACCAAGCACGACCATTGAGCATACGCGTTGTACGGTTCATTCCCGTGTAGGTCAGTTTGAGTGCATAGTAGAAATCAACAGCGTTGAAGTTCCACTCATTTTGTGCCCATGCTGCCACCTTGGCCATGTTGATGCGATAGTCATATCCGAAACGACCATTAGTGGTCACTACCTTATTCAAGTCGTAGATATTGTTTTGCTTCACATACTCAATATCCGATTGCGACATGCCGATGTTCGATGCCAACTCTTTGAGGTCACGCTCTGCAAACGGGTCAATATCAATCCATTGATTACCGCCAAGAAGGTCGTCAACAGTCTTATAGTGAATACCTTGCGCGAACTTGCCTTCGAGACCTGCTGTTATCTTCAAGTGGTTAAACTGTGTATTGACATAGTTGATATTCCCAATAGCCTCTTGAAGGTCGTTGTGGCGACGCTCCAACATATACTTGGCAGAACCTGTTGGGTCTACTATATTGTTCTGATAGTTAGCCGCATAGAGGTTGTCCCAGTTGATTTGGGTAGTGCTGTTGTCACGGCTTGTCCAGAGGTCGGTGAGTGTCGAATAGAGATTAGCATCAATCGATGGACCGATATTGAGAGCATCGTTATAATCGCCTAACGAACGACCGTCCCAGTTGCCTGTACCTTGTTTGCCTGTAAAGGTTTGGTCTATGAAGTTACCTTGATTATTGATCTGTCCGTCCCAAAGGAAAGAGGGTAGGTTACGATAGTAATCCGGACGAGGGTCTGGTGCATTATAGAAGGTCAATGCTGAATTGCTGTAGAAACTGTAGTGATAACCGAGTGCAACCTTGATAGTCTGCTCGTTATCTATTTTCCACTCGTAGTCGATGATTGCCGTAGGGTCAAAACTCTTAACAATACGAGAGTTACGCACTTTACCGTTTTGATAGCCCCAATAAGGGTTGTAGTTGTTCGAACCTGTGAGGTTATATACTTCTTGTGTTACGGCTGCCGACTGACCGCGCTCCGTTGGTGTACCAAAGGTGGTGATAGTCATCTTGTGGTCACCGCCCAACCAATGTTTCTCAGCGGTGAAGAAATAACCAAACGAGTTGTAACTGATACCCTCACCTATGATACCTTTGTTATCAACATACGGACTGTAACGCCACGCTAACTGACCTGTGAAGGCCCAACCGTTTTGGAGCATACCCGAGGAGTAGGTGGCGTTTGCACGAATCTTATAGTTACGGTTCGTTCCTGCCAAACCTACTTTCCAACCTTGCGCATAGTTGCTTGCGTGCATGATGATGTTGGTTGCCTGACCCATACCGCCATAAGTGAAACCATTGGCTTCAATGCCGTTAACTACATCTTTGTTACGACTTGCATCGTTCAAACCACCAATCATCGAGTAACTGAATGTACCACGCTCTTGGCTGTTGAAGTTCAGCCCGTTGATGTAGGTCTGCTCATACTGCTGCTCATAACCTCGCTGACGATAGCGAACAGTCGACCATGCATACGAGGTGTTTTTGTTGAAGACATCCGTGCTTGCACTCGTGTTTGACGACATACTCTGCGAACGACCTTCATCGTCATTCAACTCGTTCTCCGAGAGTTGTAGCACAACTTCTTCGTGCAACTCCTGCTGAATATCGGCTTGCAGCGTCACGTCCCCAAGGTCGTTACTCGTGTTCTCTTGCAACTGAACGAGTTGTACTGTTGAGATGTAACCATCGGCCGAGATAACGACCTCCTCGGTGATAGGCTCCAAGTAAATCAGTGCAAACTCACCCTTAGGGTTCGTCGTCGTAGTGATGTTTTGGTTAGCAAGTAAGATTTTTGCCCCTGCAATAGGTGCTTTTGAGTCTTCCGCCAAAATGACTCCTCGTAGCGAGGTCTGCTGCGCATAAGCCATAAACGAAAGAGTACTAGCCAACAGAATGGTAAGAATTCTACGCATGTGTTTGGTGTTTTTAATTGTTATAGTATAAGTTAGAACTCAGCACTTTTAGGTGTACGAGGGAACGGAATGACATCACGGATGTTTTGCATACCCGTCACAAAGAGCATCAGTCGCTCGAAACCTAATCCGAAACCAGCGTGTGGTGCAGCGCCAAATCGACGAGTATCCAAATACCACCACATATCCTTCATCGGGATATGACGACGCTCAATCTCAGCATTGAGTTTGTCGAGACTCTCTTCACGAACCGAACCACCGATTATCTCGCCAATCTGCGGGAAGAGCACATCCGTACCTTGCACCGTCTTGTCGTCTTCGTTAATCTTCATGTAGAATGCCTTTATCTCTTTCGGATAATCCGTCATGATAACAGGCTTACCAAAGTGCTCCTCCACGAGATAACGCTCATGCTCCGAACTCAGGTCATCGCCCCAGTTGCATGGGAACTCAAACTTCTTGCCGTTCTTGATGGCCTCTTGCAATATGTTGATACCTTCGGTGTAGGGTAGACGCACAAACTCGGTGTCGATAACCGATTGCAATCGTGCAATAAGACCTTTGTCGATATACTGATTCAAGAACTCAAGGTCGTCTTTGCAGTTATCAAGAGCCCATTTCACGCAGAACTTAATGAAGTCCTCCTCAAGGTCCATCAGTTCGGTCTTGTCGATAAAAGCAACCTCAGGCTCAATCATCCAAAACTCTGCCAAGTGACGAGGCGTGTTCGAGTTCTCGGCACGGAATGTCGGACCAAAGGTGTAAATCTTACCCAATGCCATAGCACCTAACTCGCCCTCCAACTGACCACTCACGGTGAGCGATGCCTGCTTGCCAAAGAAATCATCGGAGTAATCAATATGCCCTTCCTCATCATATTTGAGGTTGTAGAGGTTCTTGGTCGTTACTTGGAACATCTGCCCTGCACCCTCACAGTCCGATGCGGTGATGAGTGGCGTATGGAAGTAGAAATAGCCGTGTTGATGGAAATAGGTGTGGATAGCAATAGCCATATTGTGGCGAATACGCAGAACAGCACCGAAAGTGTTCGTTCTTGGACGAAGATGCGCAATCGTGCGCAAGTATTCCATACTCAACCCCTTCTTTTGTAGTGGGTATTTCTCAGGGTCTGCTGTGCCATATACGACTAAGTTGGTGAGTTGAATCTCCACACTTTGACCTGCACCTTGACTCTCCACCAAGATACCATCTGCCGAGATACATGCACCCGTTGTAACAGGTTTAAGCATCTCCTCCGAGAACTTCGATAGGTCTACTACTATTTGGATATTCTTGATGGTGGAACCATCGTTCAGTGCGATAAAAGACACATTCTTGTTGCCTCGGCGGCTGCGCACCCAACCCCGTACATTGATTTCGGAACCAAAGTCGGTACGCTTAAGAGCATCAATAATAACTGTTCGTTGCATTGTTTATTTTGCTATAATTCAGTCTTGTCTGCCTGTCTTCTTGCTGCTTGATACGCACAATAAAGACGCGACAAAGATAGTAATAATTAGTTGATTTCAAAAACCTTTGTGGCGTTTTCTGCTTTTTACACCGAAAACGCAGTTCTCACTCTCCTTTATCTTCATAAAGAAGTTGCATCCCCATTGCCGAAAATCCTCCATCGTGATAGATGTTCTGCATCGTCACTTTGCGTGTGTAATCCGAGAATAGTACGGCACACATATTTGCGCAATCGTCCGCCGTGGCATTGCCTAACGGCGATGTCTTGTCCGCAATCTCATACCCATATCTAAAACTCTCGATCCCACTCCCTGCCGTTGTCAGTGTAGGCGACTGCGAGATAGTGTTGATGCGCACATTTCGTTTCCGCCCATATTCTGCACCGAAGTTGCGTGTTATCGACTCTAATAGTGCCTTCGCATCCGCCATGTCATTATAACCCATCACATGCCGCTGAGCAGCGATATAAGATAGGGCTACTACCGAACCATACTCAGCAATAGCATCCAACCGATAAGCCGTCTGCAGCATCTTATGGAATGAGATGGCCGATATGTCTAAGGTCTGATTGAGCCAATTGTAATCGAGGTTATCGTAAGTGCGCTTGCGACGCATATTGAGCGACATCGCTACGGCATGCAGCACGAAGTCAATCTTTCCGCCTAACACCTCTTGCGCTTGCATGAAGAGTTGCTCCAAATCGCTCAGATTGGTAGCATCCGCAGGAATAACAGTGGCATCAATGGTGGCTGCCAACTGCTGCAAAGTGCCTAAACGCAATGCCACAGGAGTGTTGGTGAGAACCAAGTCCGCACCTTCTTCATGACAACGCTTTGCAACAGCCCATGCTATCGACTGCTCATTAAGAGCGCCGAAGATGATTCCTCTCTTGCCTGCTAATAACTGGTGCTGCATTACTTAATTATCAATCTGCAACTTTAATCAGCAACTTTCAAACTGACGAAGGAAACGAGTATCGTTCTCGGAGAAGAGACGTAAGTCCTTCACACGATATTTGAGGTTCGTGATGCGCTCTACGCCCAATCCAAAGGCATAACCCGACCACTCCTTGCTGTCTATTCCGCACGACTCCAATACATTTGGGTCTACCATGCCGCAACCTAATATCTCAACCCAACCTGTGCCTTTGCAGAAGGCACAACCTTTCCCTCCGCAGATGTTACACGAGATATCCATCTCAGCCGATGGCTCTGTGAATGGAAAATACGATGGACGAAGACGAATCTTGGTCTCGTTGCCAAACATCTCCTTGGCAAAGTAGAGCAACACTTGCTTGAGGTCTGCAAACGAGACATTCTTATCGATGTATAATCCTTCTACTTGATGGAAGAAACAATGTGCACGAGCCGAGATGGCTTCGTTGCGGTATACACGACCTGGACAAAGAACACGAATAGGTGGACGATTGCTAGTCATCACGCGCGTCTGCACCGAACTGGTGTGCGTACGAAGTAGTACATCGGTAGGCTTCTGAATACCTTGCTCTTTCTCGATGAAGAAGGTGTCCTGCATATCACGCGCAGGGTGTTCGGGTGCAAAGTTAAGCAGACTAAACACATGCAAATCGTCTTCCACTTCAGGACCTTCGGCTACCGTGAATCCCACTCTCGAGAAGATGTCGATAATCTCTTCTTTCACAAGCGAAAGAGGATGACGAGTACCCAACTCTATAGGGTCTGGCGTACGAGTAAGGTCTTGCTTCTCGGCGTGTTGTTTGTTCTCTTCAAACTGTTCTTTGAGAGCATCAAGACGCTCTTGCGCCATGTTCTTCAACTCATTGAGTTGCATGCCGATCTCTTTCTTTTGGTCGGCTTGCACATTACGGAATTCGCCAAAGAGAGCCGTTATCTCTCCTTTCTTACTGAGGTATTTGATACGAAGTGCTTCCAACTCCTCTGCGTTAGAGGCATGCATCTCCTGCACTTGTTTGAGCAAGTTCTCAATTTTCTCTTTCATTATACCAAGTGATAAATTTATCCGCGCAAAGGTACTCCTTTTTTCCTAAACTGACAAACACCAAGAGAAAATAGTTTAGGGACGTTCTAAAAATTACTTTTGAGATGATTTGTGGAATTTTATTTAGTAGATGGTTGG
>CAVJQD010000083.1:0-9969 GCA_963651555.1 uncultured Clostridium sp.
CTTTCATTTTTTGGAGGCACATCCCTTTATTTACTGAGGATAAGAGAGTTTTTTTTACCTGATTCGGAAGTTTACCGGACACCAATAATTCTAAACCAATCGGACTCCTAATCATTGCGGAGGGCAAGGGTTAGGAGTCCGATGGGAGTAAGGTTGTATTGCCTTATTTAGTCGCGCAGCAATACTTTACCGGAGGCTATGCGTTTCTTCTCGTTTTGGAAGAAGACATAGAAGAATGGTTTGTTGGTGTATTCGATCGTGATGATAGCACCGTCGGTGTAAGAATCGGTATCGGCAAAGAGGTCGAGTCCCTTGTCATCGGTTACGACATCCACCACATTCGGGTCGCATACGGGTACATCCGTCACTTGCAAGCGGTGACCATAGGCATCGTATATAGCAACTTTGATGTTCTGTCGGATAGTGGCAGCGATATACTGGTTGGTGCCAGGTATATGCTTAAAGATGACATCGTTTTCGGTTGCCGTCTTGCCGGTGTTCAGGTCGGAGTAGCGGAAGAGGATTGTGTACTCATACTCTGTTCCGTCGGGCGCAGTGCAATAGATATACGACTTCTCGCCTATGTCGGAGGTAGTGATGTTCACCTCTGCGGCTGTGTCTTGTGCTGTGGCAGTGAGCACTGGCAGGATACTACCCTCAAGGAGCAGGTACTCATACTCGAACTGGTCGGGCGCGAAGTCGGCAAGCAACTTCCCGTCTACCAATATCTCTTGCAGATAGGCATTGTTGGGCAAGGAGATGGTTTGGATAAGCACATAGGCTGCTACATCGCCTGAAGCGGCAACTACGGTGATGATGATAGTGTTCTTATCTTGTTGCACGATGGTAGCCGTTGCAGCCGAATCGGTAAGGGCGAAGGCTATATCCTCTACGGTAAAGAAGTCTGCCTCGGTAGCCGTGGATGGGTAGGAGAAGTCATACTCATAGACATCGGCTGCGAAGTTCTCCACGGTCGTTCCATTGACCTGCAGGTCTGCCAAGGTGTTGATTGGCGAAGGATTAACGGTGAAGAAGAGCGTATATTCGTTGACGGTCTCGCCATCGCCTGCCGTCACTTGCAGGACGATTGTGTAACTATCGGTCTGGGTCATCACCACCTTTTGCTGTTCGTCGGCAGTACTCCACCCTATCTCGGGCAATGTGTTGCCTGCGTCGTAAGGTAGGCTTATATGATACTCCGAAGTGGTTGATGCAAAGTCTGCAAGTGCCTCGCCATCGAGTGTGATATTCGTCAGTTGCGCATTATCGCTCTGGCTGACATAGAAGGTGATGGTGTAGGTCTGCGTAGTACCATCGGCAGCGACTACTTGCAACTGCGCTTCCCAGTCGGTTGAGGAGAGGGTCACATTCTGTGCGTCCTCGTTCTTTGTGAAGGTGATGATAGGCATGTCTTGTGTGCCATACGGCAAGGCGATACGATAGGTAAGGATTTCCTCATCGTAGTTAGCGATAGCCTGTCCGGCATAGTAGATTGCCTTGAGGTAAGCATTATTGGACAGTGCGCGTTGGAAATAGATTGTGTAGATGCGCTCGTTGCCGTTCTCTGCGGTTACAATGATCTTGCGTGTATAATCGCCGGAGGCAACCACCTGCACTTGCTGCAGGTTGGCAAGACCAGCGTGCTGCATATAGGTCACTTCGGGTACGACAGTCTCTTCCGAGGAGAGGGTATAGGTATACTCTAACTGGTCTTGCGAGAAGTCGGCGAGTAACTTATTATTCACCATGATAGCCTCGAGGGTATTGTCGGAGGACTGCTGCAGGGTGTAGACCACCGTGTAGACATTCTTCAAGCCGTTCTGTGCGACAACGCTATACTGATAGGTCGTGCTCAGTGGGGCTTTGATGGTGTCGACCGTGACTGTCTGCCAGTCGTCGGCTTGGTCGACGGTCAACTGCGGTATCTGCTTCTCGCCTTCGGCAAGGGTGAAGGCATAATAGTAGGTATGCGGTTGGAAGGCTTCGAGTGGCAGTCCGTCGGCATAGATCATGGTGAGTGTATCGGCTGCAGATTGCAGGACGGTGAAGTGCAGTTTATAGGTGCGAGTAGCACCGTTCTCTGCAGTGACGAGGCAACTATAGTCGTTGTCGTTCCACTGGGCAGTAGTGGTCTGCGTAGCCTCAGCCTTCTGCACATCGACAGCAGGTAGTTGGGTGGTACCCACTGGGAGGGAGATTGCATACTCAAGCGTCTCTTGGTCGAAGTTACTGATTGCTACACCGTCGATATATATATTACTCAGTACGACATTGTCCGACTTCTGGTAGACGAAGTTGATGATATAGTCGTCTTTTGCTACGCCATCGGCAGCCGTTACGCGTATGGTATCGACGGTAGTGCCTTGCAGCAACTCCCATGTTTGTCCTTCCTCGTCTAAGGTAACATAGACATCGGGTAGTTTGGTGCCAGTGGTCATGGATATGTTATATCGCAGTTGCTTTGCGTTGAAGTCCTCAGAGGTAGCATCAAAGAGAGAGAAGGCTTGTCCATTCAGCAGGATATTCTTCAGAGTAGTGTTGTCGGAGAGTGCTTCTTGGTAGATGTCGACGATATAACTATGTTTGGTAGTACCATCTTCTGCTGTCACATTGACTGCCATCGAGCCATTGGTGAAGGTCTCGGTGGTGATGGTCTGGAAGCGGTCTAAGGTAGAGTACTGCAGGTCGACGTTTGCGCCATGCACTTGTGCTGAGTAGCGGTAGTTATCGGTTTGGAAGGAGGTAACTGACTGCCCGTTGACATACAGTCCGCTCAGCGATGCGTTATGCGAAGGCTCTGCCTTGATGGTGAGTTCATATTGGGCTTGCTGGTCGCCGTCTTCGGATGTGACGATGATATAGGACACTTGTCCAAGAGGAGCGGTCTCGATAGCCACTGACTGTTTCGGTTGGCGCAGGGTGTACGAGATAGTCGGCAACTGTGGTTGGGCTGTCTTAGGATCGGAAGCCGGCAGTGTGATGGTATACTTGAGTACATCTGCCTGGAAGTCTGCGAGTGGTGTACCATCGAGGTAGATCATCTGCAGGTATGGGTCGTTGGAGTCGTCGGCAGTGAGCGTCACGGTGTAAGGCTCGGTGCGCACTGTACCATCCTCGGCCTGTACGGCAACGGAGATGGTGTTATTGCTATTGTCGCGTGAGATGGTAAGCGACTGTCCGTTGTCGGCACGAAGGAACTGTATATTGACAGGTTCGTCGGTAGCCAGTTCGTAGTTGCTTTGCAGCGGCAAGAAGTCGGCATAAGCAGTACCATTGAGTGTGATACCTTTTAGGTTGACTTCCGAAGAGGCGGTCGTTGGGAAGGCATAGAGGTAACGATGGTTCTCGGAACCATAGACCTCCCATGCGATAGAGTCGCCTGCATGGCGTTGTACGATAGAGTCGGAGGTATACTCACGGACGAAGGAGGTGACGGTAGGCGTCTTGCCCGTATAGCGATAGGTGGTCTTGCTATAGTCTTTCAGTTCCACTTCGTCAGCCAAGATAGAAGTCAATAGACCGGATGTGGTAGAGGCAGGTTGGTGGAGGATAATCTCGTACTTACCGACAGTACCATCTTCGGCTGTGACTGAGAGAACGCCACCTTGCAGCAGGACTTGCTGTGCGTCGTACTGTTTCTCGAAAGAGATAGACGGCATCGTTGCGGCGGTTACCTCGTAGGTAGTGGTTGCAGCATTGTATGTGATACCATCGGCTGTGAGGTTCTTAAGGGTGACATCGCTCGACTGCGTGCGGACGATATGGACAGTATAGACCTTTGCTTCGCCCGACTCGGGGGTGACGGTATAACGAATCTCGCTATCGCTGACCGACATATCGACAGTCTGCAGTTGACTCTTTACCTCGGCAGTTATGCTTGGTAGGGCTTCGTTCTTGCCCAGTTGCAGGGTGTATTCGTAGGTGTCAGCCTTCCAGCCGTCGATGTTCAGTCCATCCACTTGGATTGCCTTGAGGGTGTTGATAGTAGAGAGTGGACGAGTGACGGTCAAGGTATAGTCGGTAGAAGTTCCATCTTCGGCGTAGTTCTTTATTGTTGCCGTACGGACGCCATTGACCTCATCGCTCCATGTGACGGTCTGTGCTTGGTCGGATACGGCACCTGTGAACGAGAGTTGTGGACAGAGATACTCTTCCGAGGAGAGGAGGGTGTAAGAGAAAGCGTTGCCCGACAGGGTAGCATCTTCTCCGCCTACCTGCAAGCCGGTCAATGCACTACTATAGATGAAGCGTAGGTAGTCGACGTGTAGTTCGGTGCCTTCACTAGCTCCACTCGTTTGGTTACTTGCGTTGATGGCAATGTTCATTCTCTCTATCTGCTTACCATCGGTAGACAATGGGTGCGTATAGACTACATAGTCGGAAGTCGTCTCCGTTGCTAAGTAATCCATATTATATTCTTTCTCTGTAGCCGTACCGCTAGAGGTCTCCGTTGCCCAGAATCGGAATGCAAAGAGCGCACCACTACCCGAGTTCTTAACATGCTTATAACGAATATCCACAGCATCTGGAGTATTTTGGAATGCAATATTACCCGAGAAGTCTGAAGTTGTTTTTCCTGCTGCTTTAAAACTAAAGTTCAAAGTGCCGAGAGTCGCAATAGAAGGTATAGCACCCATGATAGCCGCCCAGTATGTAGTGGAGAAAGAAACTACCCCATCTCCTCCTTTTGTGACTTCATAACCTGTACTAGTTGTACCCCAATAAGTGTCTGCATAGTCAGCAGCTACTTGCCACGATACTGGTTTCTCGGCTGATGTACGCTTTGCTGCATTGGTCCAATTGGTAAACTCGCCGTTCGGGATGACATCGCCGGAATAGTAAATCACTACGGTATAGATATTCTCGTAGCCATTGGCTGCTACCTTTACCGACCAAGCCTTGGTAGTCTGTCCGAGTGGGGTAACCGTTACGTCCGAAGCGGCTGTGTATGTGATAGTTGGGGTAGTAGCCGAAGGAACACTTGCCACATAGGTGAACTTGTTCGGGTTGAAGTCTGCCAAGGCTGTTCCGTTCACTGAGAGAGAGGACAGCACAGCAGGGTTCTGCGTATCGAGTTGCGGAATAACCGTATACTCGACGACATCCTCCCCTGGACGATTGCTATAGAGCAGTATCTTTGTCGGATGGAGCAAGCCGCCAGGTTGCACGAAGTAGGACTGTTCATCGTAGTTCTTAAGGCACGACACATTGAACTCCTCCGATCCGTAAGCCATTGGCACATTGATAGAGAAGTGGGTAGCATCGGTCTCGGTGAGGTTCTTGAGGTCGAGTGCTGCACCATTGACGAGTATCGACTGCAGTCTATTCTGCTTGTCGCTATACGTTTTCTTGAATACGAAGCGGTAGATGCGTTGTGTACCATCCTCGGCTGTTACGATCAGTTTCGAGGTGTCGTTCACACTTGCTGCCAAGTACGCTACCTGTTGCTCGGGCTCTTGTTTCTCGTAGGAGAGCATCGGTGCTTCGTTGGTTTGATAAGGCAGAGTGAGCGTATAGAGTGTTGTTTCGGATACGAAGTCGAAGTCTACGCCTAAGGCAGTCACGCTCTCAAGCAGGGTGTTCGAGGAACGGCGGACAGGGAAGGCGATTGTATAGTCGGTCTCTGTCACGCCATCTTCTGCTACGACATGGATACGTGTGGTGCCGTTCACGGCGGAGTAGTATACGGCTATCTGTTGCCCATCTTGTCCCTTCACTGGCGTTACGACAGGCACTACCTTGGTGCGCCATGCCAACGAGTCGACATAAGCGAACTGGTCTTTCTTGAAACCGGTTAGGGCAGTACCGTCTAAGAGGATGTTATCGAGCAGTGCCACATTCGATACGATATCGACATAGTTGATGGTATAGGTCGACTGGGAGCCGTCTTCGGCTATGACAAGCAGTTGCTGCTGATGGTCATTGGTCTGCGTATAGACAACGGTCTGTGAAGTCTTCTTGGTGTAAGCCACAAGAGGCAAGGCAGTACCCTTGGTGTGGTCGACCGTATAGGTGAAGACATCGGGTTGGAAGGACAAGGATACACCTTCGACGAGGATGTTCTCCAGATGGCTATCGGTATCGGCAGTGCGCTGAACATGCACCTTATAGGTCTGCTTTGTGGTCTCATCGGCTGCGGTCACTTGAATGGAATAGGTCGACTCGTCGGTCCAACCGGCAACTACCTGTTGCAGAGTCTCTTGCTTGGTGTATTCGATAGTCGGGAGTGATGCCCCTGCAGACAGTGCGTAGGTATATTCTAATGTGTTCTTATCGAAGCCGGTCAGTGTTGTTCCATTGAGCAATATGTTACTCAACTGTGCGTTATTCGACAGTTGTTGGGTAAAGTTCAGGGTGTAACTATTACTATTGCTGCCATCTGATATCAAAATGATAACTTTGTCCTCTTCGTATAGCAGACTGACCGTAGCACCTACGGCAGCATCATACGTGATAGCAGGAAGTGCCTTCTCGTACTGCACATTATAGGTATAGACATTTGATGCAAAGCCTGCGAGTGCCACGCCGTCGAGATAGATGTTGCTTAGTTGCATGCTACTCGTCATCGACTGTGTGAGGCGGATGACGTACTTATTACATGCGCCTTCCTCTGGGCATACCTCAAGGATAGCGTCGCCGCCGCCAATAGGAAGGACGGTTGTTACACGCTGTCCCACTTCCTTGTCGTAGGTAATAGTAGGTATGTTGTTTACATCAGCCAACTCGACGGTGTACCCTGAGAGTGTCTCGCTGTTGAAGCCTGCTAATGGTGTGCCATCTAAGTAGATCATCTGCAGGAAAGCGTTGCTTGACTTCAGCACTTCGAACCGCAGGGTGTAGGTACGGGTATCGCCACTGGCAGCGGTCACACGGAGTGTCACGGTGTAGCCTTCGGTGAGTTGCAGTACTCGCTGCGAGGCATCACCTTTGTCGAAGGTGATAGTCGGTATGGTCGATTCGCCTTGTGGGAGGGTGATGTTATAGGTCTCGGTATCGGCATCGAAACTATCTAATGCCGTTCCGTCGAGGTAGATAGCCGATAGGCTGGTGTTATTATTCAGTTGCACTGAGAAATGCAGTATGTAAGTGGTTGAAGAGCCCGAGGCAGGCTTCACTACAATACGAGCCTCGCCATTTAGCGACGATGCCGCACGGTAGTTGATAGTCTGATAGGCATCTCCGGCAAGATAGGTCACTTCGGGCAGTGCGGTTGTGCCTTCGGCAAGGGAGATGTTATACTCCAATTGCGCAGGGTCGAAGCCTTCGAGTGGTTGCCCTGCGAGATAGATCATCTGCAGTTTGTTATTCTCCGACTTCTCCACCGAGAAACGCAACTGATAGAGGTTGGTTGTTCCATCGTTTGCTACAACCGAGATACGTGTTACGCCATCGATACCGCCTTCTTGCACGGTAACAGTCTGATAGGCATCGCCTTGTGTATAGGTAATAGCCGGCAGGGACGTTGTTCCGATAGGCAGAGCAATGGTATAGACGGTCTGGTCAGCCGAGAAGCCATCGATAGCCACACCGTCGAGGAAGATGTTCAGAAGGGAGCAGTTAGACGATTTCTCTGTGGTGCATACAATCTTATAGATGGTCTGATTACCTGCGGCAGCGGTAACGGTGATACGTGTGGTACCATCGATACCACCGTCCTCCATCGTGACAGTCTGGTAGGCATCGCCAGCGGTATAGGTTATCTGCGGCATAGCCGTAGTACCCAAAGGCAGGTTGACATAATAGGTAGTCTGGTCGGGCGAGAAAGCGGATATATACCCACCCTCCATCTGCAAGTCGGCAAGATAGGAGTAAGTGGATGCGGTAATCTTAAAGTTCAGTTTATATACCTTTGGGGTAGTCTTCCCTGGTGTGGATACGGCTATTTGGTACTGTCCACCATCTATCGTGGCGGGGGCAGTGTAGGTGATAGTCTGTGCACCGGCAGGATAAGCCGAGACGGCTTCTACCGTTGGCATAGTGGTAGTGGACAGCGGCAGTTCGACCTTATATACAGTCTGGTTTGGGTTGAAGTTCGGTATGGCTTCGCCGTTCACCTTGATGCCCGACAAGGTGTTATCTGCCAGTTGTGCAATAGAGAAGTTGAGCGTATAGGTCTGCACGGTCGTACCATCGGCAGCCGTGACACGAATAGTGGAAGTGCCTGTAGGCGAGGTAGGAGCCACGAGGGTGACCGTTTGTGCTTCCTCGGCTTTCTCATACTCGACCGTTGGAGTGGCGGTTGTGCCATAAGGCAGAGCCACATTATAGGAGGTGACATATCCGTTGAAGCCTTGTATGGCTTCGCCATTGACCTTGATCGATGCCAGTCGGGCATTGCTTGAAGGACGACTGATGAACTTTATCTTATAGGTAGTGGTAGAACTGCCGTCCTCAGCCTTCACCTCTATTATCATAGGGTCGCCGTCAATGGTACCCTGTTGGGTTATCTTGAACTCCGAATCGGTCAGCCTACGTCCGGTGAACGTAGCGCTTGTGCCACGCAGATTGGTGAGGGTTCCTTCTCCACGCATACCATAGACGGCAGGTATCGATGTGGCATTACCCACCGAATAAGTCTGCTCCTCGCTGCTGTTCGGGTCGAAGCCGTTCCATTTCTTATTGCCGATATAAAGGCTCTGAATCTTGGAGGAATAGATAAGGCTAACGTCGTCAACATACAACGAGTTGCCTACATACAAGCCCGAGTTTGCACGAAAGTTAGGATAGTTACTTGCCGAGAATATGATATTCATCTTCTCGGGCACATCGCTATTCATATAATAGATAGGTACCTTGAAGCAGGTCCATTCGGCATACTCTTTACGTTCCCGCACCCAACCTTCGGCTATCTGCTTACCAAACTGCGAGGTGGTACACTCGTTACCGTCGAGTGCTTGCCGGATATCGCTCTCCTCATCGGTCTTCGAGCAGGAGGTACATTTATTATTCTTGCCCATGTAGGAAGTACCTTGTGCCGTACCCGACCAAGCGTAATAGAGCAAGTGGAAGTCCTCTTTCGAGACATCGCTACCGGTACGCTTAACCCACACCTGCATTGTATCGGGTCGCCATGTCCACGACACGCCACCATAAGTACCGGCAGTGGCTTCGTTCACCTTTGTCAACGACTCGACACGAACCCACGGTTGACCTAATGAGAAATAGCCAGGAGACGCCTCATTGATACCTGCAGCACCGACTGAAGTGGTCTGCACCATCACAGCATAACCGGAACGACCTGTCTCACGGTGTGCAAAATTGAACTTAAATCCGAACTGCTCTACATTCGATACGTTCCAACTGGCAGGTTGGATATTACCATCGAACGCTGCGCCTGACCAGTCTTCAAAACTGGCATTGGGTAACTGTTGCGCCTGTGCGCTTAATCCTAAGAAACAAGCAGTTATGACTGCTATGATTGAGGTGTAATTGTGCTTCATCAGCTTCCTTTTTAGTTACTTCAATCCCCATATTCTCCACGCTGCAAAAGTACACCAAACGGCTCAGCCCCACAATAGCATGAGTTACTAAAAAGGGTACATTTATTAAGATAGAAAAAACTACAACCCCACCTTTTTCGTACTACAATGTACTATTCTTAAGATTGAGGTTGCATTTGTTATCCACCTACCCCGCACCTCCATACATTCATACAACCATACATCATACATCTGTCGAAGACAGTCGTACATAATACATTAATACATCACATATAATACATAACACATTTAAGCATGGTATGTCGCACCTGCCCCGAGGTTGTCAGCGGCATATTACGAGACAAACACGGTAGATACACGGTAGATATACGGTAGATACAGCTTACCTTATGCTTATGCTTATCCTACCCTACTTTCACCCTATTTTCGCCCTATTTCCCCGAAAAGGATATGTAATAAATCCTTAACAATTAAAAAGACGAACTTACGGTGGAGTTTTTTTGGGGGGAGGGTAGGAGGAGGGTTGGAG
>CAVJQD010000084.1:0-9538 GCA_963651555.1 uncultured Clostridium sp.
AACGTGAGAAAGAATAAACATGACAATTATTTTCGTGAGCCAAGCGGACGATATCTGCGCCTATGCCGTAACTACCACCAAATACTACAAGCACTTTTTCATGTAGAGCTCGAAGGGTATATTGTAAGAGTTTCTTTTGCGAGAGTTCGATATTTTTAAGTTGAAATAGTTTGTCTAAAAGAAACAAATCTTCAATATGCGTCAGTTTCATATTGAATTGCTCTTCAGTCACAACATATATAGGTTCGTTAGGAAGATATTTCCGGACTACGCCACAATCGTCAGTTGTTTGGAAATTTGGGTCTTGTAGAGCGAGTCGGTAAGCTTCTGCAATTGTAGAACGGCGAAAACATTGCGGAGTTTGTCCATTCCGCAATGCAGAGCGTAGAGGTATGTCCTCAATGCAACGATTAGCATCAACTCTAATTATTGTGTCAGTTGTATCAATAGCCACATCCACAGCCTTATAGGAGTCAAGAGCTTCAATGCAATCGTTAATGATACGCTCGTTGACAAGAGGGCGAACCGCATCATGAAATATAAGATTACACTCCTCGTCATAAGCGTTGATAGCGGACAGAGAAGAGTGATAACGTTCTTTCCCTCCTGCAAGAATGCGTTTTACTTTATGATAGTTCCTACGAACGACAAGTTCCTGTACTCGTTCAATGTAATCGATACGGCTGATAATGCAGATTTCATCAATTTGTTTTGCAGCCTCGAACACTTCAATAGTGTGCTCGATAACCATTTTTCCTGCTAATTTCAAAAATTGTTTAGGAGTGTCATTCCCCATACGAATTCCAGAACCTCCTGCTAATATAACCGCTACATTCCTCATATTCAGTTTATTTATTATATTCTGCTTCTCTCAAAAGGTGGGCGAATTCGACCCTTTTGAAGTTGGGATTATTTAGTATTTCCCATAGTCCCAAGTATTCAATGTTTGAGCGCATCCAGTTCTTTATATTCTTATGCTCTGCTGTATTTTTCTGCCGTGCAATGTCCGTAATGCATATATAGTCGATGCCGTCCTTCCGCATTGTGCAAATTGAAGCGTCTTTTGTAGGTGTGATTTGTTTGCTTTCCATGTGGTTATTCTTTGTTGTTTATCACTTCCCAACGACCGCCTTTGTCTGGTCCAATGCGGCGGAGGCGTCCTTGGGCTTTGAGTTTAGCGATTTGTACTGCTATTGTTTGTCTACTAACGCCTAATAATTCAGCAGCCTTCGTCGTGGAAATATAGGGGTCTCCTTCAAATATTTTCTGTAAACTTTTCTGTAAACCACTATCAGTTTTCTGTAAACTTTTCTGTAAAGTTGTACTGTTTTTCTCCGACATTTTCTCCAATATACCGCCCTTAGAATCATCTTGCGCATTTACCGAACTTTTCTGTAAACTATATTCTCTTACATCATTTTGTTTTGTTCTATCTTCCAGTTGTTTGCGTTCGCGTACCATTTCATCTTGCAGGGTCTATACGGATGGGATGCGACCTTATCAATTCGGGACTCAGTGTGTCCCGAGTTGGAAACATTTACTCACCTCATTATAGGCAGTGTGCCGTGCAGAAGGCAGTATCTCACGGATATTGCTGAGCAATTGGTTGCTATCTTCTTGTTGTATGATTTGGTTCATTTTGTGTTATGTCTCTATTCCCTTCTTCGATAAATGGGGGGGTGGTCGGTTATTTTTGTTATGTAGGTATTAGTCTGTGTACTTGATGGGGTTCTTGTGGGGGTACTTGATGGGGTATATTTACTTCCATAGTATATGGTCGGTCAATTGTAGAAAGTAATCAGTGGACCAGATATCTAATTCGTGTGGGTTGCGTAGGAATGGTTGTACATCTGCTTTCACTTGACGTATGTCGGCGGATGCGATACGCTCACGTAGCATCTGTAGGAACTGCTGTTGGTCGATAGTAAGTCCGTTGAACTGCTGTATTCTTGCTTGCAAGTGCTCAAAATGAAGTGGTATGTTATGCCGCACATAGAATTCGAAGTCGTACCAATCACGTCCTTTGACCCTGTTCTTCCATGCCCGAAAGACTAGTGCATGCATTTTACCCGCAAAGAGATCCGGTAGCGTAAAGCACCGAGTCATGAAAGACACGGGTTGCAGCAATAGTCGCTGCTCTGTCTGAAATCCCAGCGGTGGACGAGTATCCACCTCTATCTTGATTCGGATACTCTTCTCCGTTTGGAACGATAAGTCATAGACATCGGTGTTATCTTTCAAGAAGGCAGACTCTACTTTCCCAAAGTTGCGTTTCTCTTTCTTGTGTATCTCCACTTGTCGTCCCACCATAGTAAACTCGTCAATGATAGGTTGAAAATATTGTGTGAAGTCGAAGTCTTCGTTTGGTTCTAAGAGAGAGAAGTCCATGTCCTCACTAAAACGTTGTAGCCCATGAAAGATACGCAGACACGTACCTCCGTAGAATGCTGCCTGTTCGAAAAATCCGCCGTGGTATAGTCCTGCGAGTGCTATCTGTTGGTTTACCTCAAATGTGGCGTTACGCTGTTGGTCTCGGGTAGTGAGGTTGTAGGCGAAGAGCATATTTTGATAGATAGCATTCATCGTTCTAATAGTTTAAGGATGGTTTGTATGGATGATGCTTTCTTGCCGACTGCAATGTATTCAAGGAATATCTCCTTGTTCATTTTGGCAAATGCGTCCATGTCGAATCGTATATCCTCTTCAAGATAGCGTTGCGCGTCTGTGATATATCGTAGTGTTACTTGTGGGGAAGTGGCGATAAGGTCACAGAGTGCCTTCTCTGGTGTGGCGATGATGAACGAGTATCCGTTGTCGGTAATGTTGGTGACGCCTACTGAGAATGCTTCTCGACTGATGTTCATGTATGAGAACTCGCCCAATGAAGTACTGAAAGTCCGTGCGTGCTTTATCGTCATCGACTGCGTCTGGCATACCTGCTCAGGTGTCAGTCCATAATAGCGTAATGCAGATAGGCAAGACAGATAAGAGGGAGCATATAAGTGGTTAGCTATTAGTTCTGTGGAGAGCGATTGATGACTTATGGTAGGTGCTACGACATACATACCTCGCTTCAGACGGATGATATCGCCGGCTTGCTCCATACGACTTATTTTACTAATCTTACGGTCTAGACCCTCTAATAACGATGACAAAACAGATGTTGTAACAGGAATAACACCAAATTGCTCTAAAGAAGGGTATTGTCTATCAATATGTCTAGTTATATTCTGCACCTAAAATAGTAATTTCTAGAACAGATGATGCAATTATATTGTATTATCTGTTCCTAATTTTGCTGCAAAGGTAGTCTTTATATTGCGTATTACCAAATTCTACTTCTTTTTTTATGATATGGTTGTTTTGTTTCGTTCTTTATCTTGTTTGGTTATTTAGGTCTTCGGGGTAGGTGATTTTGCGGTTGGAGGGAGCGCCTAGGATGATGTGGATGGGGATGTCGGGTAGGTATTGGTGGACTATTCCACAGTCATCTGTGGCTTGTAAGTTGGAATCTTGTAGGGCTAAGCGATAGGCTTCGGCTATGGTTGATAGGCGGAAGGCTTGGGGGGTCTGAGCGTACATTATCGTTTGGCGAGGTGGTATCTCTGCAATCGTTTGGTCTGGCGTTATCCGATATATGGTATCGGTGGCGGGGATGGCGACGGTTACGGCTTGGTAGCGCGTGAGGGTGGTGCAGACATCTTGGATGACCTGTTGGCTTACGAAGGGGCGTGCGGCATCGTGGAGTAGGACATTGACGGATTCTTTGTCAATCTTTGTTTGTCCCTCCTGTGCGTTTATATCTACGATGTCCTTGTGTATACGATTGAGGGCGTTGACGCTCGATTGCCATCGTTCATCGCCTCCTGGTATGACCCATGCCACTTTCTTCCAACCGTTGCATTGCACCATGGCTTCGGCTTGGGCAACATAGTCTTTGTGCATGACAATACCTATCTGGTCTATGCATGGGGCTTGCTCAAAGGCGTCGATGGAATGCTCCAGTATAGAACGACCGTCCTCAAGCAGTAGTAGTTGCTTGGGTGCCGGTCCGCCTACTCGTGAACCTATCCCTCCTGCTAATATGACGGCGATATTGGTCATGGTCGTGGTTGGGTTAATTTTCTTGTTGGTTTGGGAAGGCGTTCCAGCCTTGGGCGCGTAGGGAGAGTTCCTCTCCGTTTCGTCCGACGAGGTTGGTTCCGTATTCCGGCTTTGTGATGTGCCCTATGAGATAGACATCCTCGAGTGGGATGAGTTTCTCATAATCGTTGATGTCGCAAGTGAAGAGGAGTTCATAGTCCTCGCCACCGTTGAGGGCACAGGTCACGATATTGAGGTTCATTTCATCGGCGAGTGCTGCGGCTTGATAGTCGATAGGTAGTTTATCCTCGTAGACTGCACAGCCGACGCCTGACTGACTGCATATATGCAGCAGTTCGGAGGATAGTCCGTCGGATATATCCATCATAGCCGTGGGTTTGATATTGGCTTTGCGCAGTGCGTCAATGATGTCTCTTCGGGCTTCTGGTTTGAGTTGCCTCTCAAGGAGATACTCCCGTCCTTCGAAGGCGGGGGTAGCATCTTTATTGTCTTGCATGACGAGGCGTTCTCGCTCGAGGAGTTGCAGTCCCATATAGGCGGTACCGAGGTTGCCCGATACGCAGATGAGGTCGTTTAACTTGGCACCGTTTCGATATACGATGTCTTTCTCATCGGCGGTGCCGAGGCATGTGATGGAGATGGTGAGTCCTGTCATGGAGGCGCAGGTGTCGCCGCCCACAAGGTCTACTCCATATCGTTCGCAGGCAAGGCGGATACCCGAGAACAGTTCGTCGAGGTTTTCGACGGAGAAGCGTTTGCTGACGCCCACGGAAACGAGCAGTTGCGTAGGCGTTCCGTTCATGGCATAGATGTCGGAGAAGTTGACTACTGCAGCCTTGTAACCGAGATGTTTGAGGGGTACATACTCAAGATTGAAGTGTACGCCTTCGAGCAACATATCGGTTGTGGCGAGGCATCGTTGCTTGCCATAGTTCATAACAGCAGCGTCGTCTCCCACGCCTTTGAGGGTAGAGGATTGTTGGGGTTTGAGGTCTTTTGTAAGTCGTTTGATGAGTCCAAACTCACCCAAAGTGGATATTTCTGTTCTTGCCATACTGTTCGAATTGTTATTGGTTGCAAAGTTATGGAATATTGTGGAGAGTAGCAAATTTTATTTTCGATATATGTCAAAGACGGTGGGAATCAGCCGGTTGGGCTGTGGTGTAGATAGAGCGTTTGTGCTTTATTTCAAAAAAATCTGCAGGAATATTTGTCGGTATGAAATTAAAGTCTTACCTTTGCAGCCGCAATTGAGAACCGGTTGCGTTATGGTGCCATAGCTCAGTTGGTAGAGCAAAGGACTGAAAATCCTTGTGTCACTGGTTCGATTCCCGTTGGCACCACAAGAGATTGTCGATTCGACAGTCTCTTTTTTTTTGCGGTGGTGTGAGGGTGTTGTTCTTATTTCCTGCTTGCTGCGATTGCGAGATGGATTGGAAAATTTAGGTTGTTTTTTCGGGGGCGTTTTCGGATTTTTAGGGTGTCTTTTCGGGGGCGTTTCGGGGGTTATTTGAGGCAAAATCGTCGTGTTTACCGTCTTTTAAGGTCAAAATCTTTGTGAAACCGCTCTGGAAGCCCGATGAGAGTGGCTTGAAGGTGGCTTAAAGTACAATGTATCTACCGTGTATCTACCGTGTATGTACCGTCTTTGTTTCGTCACGTACCGCAGACAATCTCGGGGCAGGTTCGAGACAATTTGGAGAGGGGGAGCCTACCCCTTGCTTCTCCCTAAAATGAGGGAAGCCTACCCCTTGCTTCTCCCTAAAATGAGGGAAGCCTACCCCTAGCCCCTCCCTAAAGGGAAGGGAGGAAATAGGGTAGGGGAATATTGGTGCTGGGTTTGTGGGGTTTAGGAAATTGTAGTACCTTTGTGGCGTGATAGGGACGGAGCGGTTCTGTGATAGGGACGGAGCGGTTCAGCGATAGAGACGGTACGGTTCTGCGATAGGGACGAGACGGGTTCTATCACGGTTTGACAATATTTACTAAAAAGCAGATACAAAGCATGTACAAAACAGTTTATACTATGAAGAAACTTATTGCAATGATTGCATTGTGTGGCGTTTGTTTGGCTGGCGAGGCTGCTCAGACGACCTACACTTTTACTTCGGAAGCATGGGCATCGAAGGTTGGAACTACCGTAACGGACGGAACGACTGACGGCTGGACGTTGATAAAAGAGGGCCTTGATTATTCTACTGGCAGGGAGACACCTCAAGGTCTAAACACTCAAGGCGTGCATATCACGACTACTGTGACGGGTGCTTCTGCGGAGTCGGTGTTTAGTTTTACCGAGGTTCGCAGGTTGGTGTTGAACTATTGCACCAATAACAAAAAGGGATCGGGCACGGTGGTGTTCTGGGTTGGCGAGAACGACTCGGTGGTGGCTACCATCACGGCTCCGACGGATAACGGTGGACTGAACCGTGACATTGCGATAGACCTGCCTTCGGCACAGTCTGGAAAGATACGATTCAAGGTGAACTGTGAGCAGAATGCTATCTATATCAACACATTGACTATCAAAGCGTCTAACGCAAGTCCGTCGGTGGGAGGGCTGACCAAAAGCACGTTCCAACTGGTGACTGACGTGGCGCAATTGATAGACAGTAGTGAGGTGATGCTTGGCGTCTCGGACGCAACGCAGAACTATGTGATGGGGGTCTTTGACGAATCGGTGAGCAAGAACAATATCCATGCGGTGAGTGCTTCGTATTCATCGGATAGGAACACGGTGAACGAGGTGGCGAGTGCCGTTTACACTTTGCGTGTGTCAGTGGCAGACGACGGTACGAAGTCGTACACGTTGCAGGATTATACCGATTGGTATATTGTGGCGAGTGGGGGTAACCCGAACAACAGTAACAACAACTACCTAACGGCGTGGGACTTAGCTGACAGTCCTTCGTATGGTCGTTACGGTTATTGGAGTATCACGATAGGCGACGGTGGCGCAGCGACCTTGCTCAATGAGGGTTCGTCTCGCAGTAACTTGCTGCAGTTCAATGCGAACGGTGGTACGCCTATCTTTGCTTGTTACCAAGACGCATCGAAGACGAGCGTGGCAATCTACAAGCGTGTGAGCGTGCCTTCGGAGGGTGAGCCTTATATTCAACCTACTTTCGTGAACTGCGGCACGGCGTTGCTGACGGGGGCGACCGTGACGGGTTCGACATCGGTGACGGTGAATGCCATCAACCTGACGGCGGAGATAGGTGCAACGCTGAAGAACGGTACTATTTTCTCGCTGAGTAAGAGTGAGTTAGATAGGGACGGCGATGAACTTGAGGTGTCGTATAGTGCATCGGCGGAAGGTGTATATAAGGACACTATCGTGCTGACGAGTGGTAGTACGAGCGTGGAAGTGCCTGTGCTGCTGCATGTTAATAGACTGTTGACTATTGCTGAGGCTAAGCAGTTGGACGACCAGACGAGTTGTTACTTGCAGGAGGTACGCGTGACGAAGAAGTATAACAAGTATATCTTTGTCGAGGACGAAACGGGTTGGATGATGCTGTTTGACGGTAGTAACTTGTACGGTAAGGACTTGAAGAACGGTCATCGCTTGACGGGCGTGACGGGCAAGGTGCAAGACTACTACGGCAATCCGAGCCTGACCTTGTCGGCTTCGTTCAGTTCCACGAAAGGTGATGTCGTGGAGCCAACGGAGGTAGAGGCACTGACGGACGCAGATGCTTGTCGGTATGTGTTGATTCGTAACACGGTGTTTAACAGCGAGTCACAGTGTAAGGTGGGCGAGAGTTATTATCCGATGTCGTCGATGCTTAGCGATGTGCCGGAGGTGACAACGGGTGACCATTATGATGTGGCGGCGATAGTGTATAACTATAACGGACTGGTTCTCTGTCCAGTATCGGTTACGCTAACGCAGACGGCAGTGGAGGACGTGGTGCTGACGGAGCAGTTGCAGTGGCGTGATGGTGTGTTGCTGAACCCGAATGGACTGTCGCTGCGTGTGTATTCGCTGCAAGGTGCGTTGGTGGTGAGTGCTTGTTCGGATATTGATATGTCGGGTTGGGCAAGTGGCACTTATCTTGTTCAGGCAGAGGGCGTTGCGACGCTTAAGATACAGTTATGATAGACTGCGTGCGCGTGGGGATATTGGGTGCAGAGTCGTGTGGTAAGTCGACTCTGGCTCAGGCACTTGCCCAGCGTATGGGCGGAACCTGCGTGGCGGAGTATGCTCGTGATTATGTGGGGGCGTTGAGCAGACCTTATACTTATGAGGATGTGGTGGCGATAGCGCAGAAGCAGTGCGAGCAGTTGACGGCGCAGTACGATACGCGTTGGGTGTTTTACGATACGGAGTTGATAATCACGAAGGTTTGGTTTCTGCATAAGTATGGGCAGTGTCCGCAGTTTGTGTTGGATATGTTGGAGCATTATCCGTTGCAGTGTGCGTTGCTGTGCGACTGCGATTTGCCGTTTGAGGCAGACCCGCTGCGTGAGAATCCGGATATCCGACCGGAGTTGACGGCGTGGTATAAGCGTGAGTTGGAGCGGTATGGTGTGCCGTATCTGATGGTGCGTGGTGTAGGGTCTGATAGGGCTATTTGTTGGACTGATTAAAGGGATGTTTTAAAAATTCCACGTTTCGATATTTTGCTTCTAATTAGAATGTTTCTCCACTTTTTGAGCGCTTTGTGGTTTTTATTTGTATCTGTTTGCCTTTCACTCAGTCACAATGCTCGCACGCTGTCACCCTTAAAATCGGAGATTTGAAGGGAACCCGAAGCTTCTTCGTTCAAACCAAACATCTCCTAAATAAAAACTCACAAACCATCTCAAAAGCAATCTTTAGAACATCCCTGAAATTTTTTGTAGAAAAGATTTGCGTAATTGATATAGTTGCCGTACCTTTGCAGCCGCTCTTAAGGTAGAGCATGATATTGCCTAATGGTGTAATGGTAGCACTACAGATTCTGGTTCTGTCTGTCTGGGTTCGAGTCCTGGTTAGGCAACAAAGGAGAGAGGATGATTGGTCCTCTCTTTTTTTTGTGTTTTTTTGTTCCCTTTGCACTGCTTGTTTTGTCTCCTGCTCGCACTGCGTGCTCACGAAAAATTGAAGAAAAGGGATGAAGCGGGTTCTTTCGAAAATTACCGAAAATATTCCAAAGCGGGTGTTTTTTTTTTCTTGCCACTGCGTGGCAGAGAAATGAAGAGAAAGAGTTGCCACTGCGTGGCAATAGAAATGAAAAGAACTCTTGCTCGTGCTGTGTGTTTATTTTGTTCCTTTGCTACTGTGTGCGTTTTCCTGCTCGTACAGCGTGTTTATTTTGTTCCTTTGCTACTGCGTGCAAGAGAAAAAAAGAGAACGAGGCTGTCTAACAAGTATTATTATCCCGCGGGCGGGGCGCCCGCGCCCCCAGTAGCAAAGCATAGTCTGTTAGGAATTTCGACTTGTTAGACAGCC
>CAVJQD010000085.1:0-9507 GCA_963651555.1 uncultured Clostridium sp.
GAGTAATGCGGTTCGTGCAGCATCGGTCACTTTCTCTTTTTTTTTTTTTTTTTAGATGTTTGGTTGTTTGGAACAGAAGTTGTACCTTTGTGGGCAGAAAAACTGTTGGACGAAAGAGCGGAAAGGGCTGCCGCAGACCCTGTAGAGGGAGAAAGTATGAGGAGTTGCCCGTCCTCTCGTTCAACTTGTCTTCTCAATTATTCATCCTCTGCATAATTTTTGGGGAAGTTGTCACAGAAACGTCAGCAGGGTGTCGTTCGGTCTGTGCGCCACCGTCAAAACGGTATAGCAACTTCCCTTTTTTATGCCTTTGGAGTTTATGTTTAAAACTGCGTATATTTGAACATTTCAATCTCATTCATGGAATATTTGGCTAATATTTGACCATATTTGTTCCAAAGTCTTTAGGTCAATTCATGATAATACGGCGTCAGCCGTTCGTTTAACTCTTCCTTTATCTTGTGTCTTTTAACACGCAGTGCGGTCTTGTGACATTTTGCTATTGTTTTTGTGAACAATAGTTGTTACCTTTGCGGACTGTTATAGAAGACGGTTATAGAAGAATAATTGATCATGAAAATCTCCAAGCGTATCAGTGCATTACAAGAGTCGCAGAGCCTGCAGATGGCTGCTCGTTGTCAACAACTTAGATCTGAGGGTGTCGATATCATCGGTCTCTCTCTCGGTGAACCCGATTTTCCAGCTCCTGCTCATATCAAAGAGGCTGCCAAGGCGGCCGTGGACCAAGACTTCTCGCATTATGGTCCAACGCCTGGTTTCCCATCGCTTCGTAAGGCGATTGCCGACACGCTGAATAACGACCTCAAACAGTATAATGTAACGCCTTATACGCCGAACGATATTATCGTATCGGTTGGTGCTAAGCAGGCTATCTGTAACTGCATACAAACACTCTTAGACCCTGACGATGAGGTGATTATCCCGACACCATGTTGGGTCAGTTATGTGGAGATGGTGAAGTTGGCAGAGGCTAAGAGCGTGTTGGTTAAGACCACGATGGATAATCATTTCTGCTTGACTGCGGAACACTTAGAGGCTGCCATCACACCAAAGACTCGACTACTACTACTCTGTACGCCCAATAACCCCACGGGTGCGGTGTATACGAAAGAACAATTGGCGTCGTTGGTTCGTGTACTGGTGAAGCATCCGAATATCGCTGTATTATCCGATGAGATCTATGCGCATATTCAGTATAACGGTCAGCACGAGAGTATGGGGCAGTTCAAAGAGATAGAGGACCGACTCGTGATAGTGAACGGCGTGAGCAAGGCGTATGCCATGACGGGTTACCGTATCGGTTGGATGGCATCGCATGATAAGGCATTGGTCGGTGCCTGCAAACGCTTGCAAGGTCAGATGATCACTTGTGCAACAACGATAGTTCAAAAGGCTGCTGAGGCTGCCTATACCGGACCGCAAGAGTGTGTGGCAGAGATGCGTGAGGCATTCCATCGCCGTCGTGATTTGATTGCTGGTCTGGCACGAGAGATACCAGGTCTGCGTTTCACAGAACCTCAAGGTGCTTTTTATCTTTTCCCTGATGTGTCAGCCTATTTTGGTAAACAGTATGAAGGTCTACGCATAAATTCTGCCAACGACCTAACCGAATACTTACTCAATGTGGCGCATGTGGCATGCGTGTCGGGTAGCGCCTTCGGTGAAGACCGCTGTATCCGCTTATCGTATGCTACCAGCGAGGATCAAATCGTTGAGGCAATGCGCAGAATAAAGGATGCACTTGCTCGCCTAACTGATTGATAATGAGTGTTGTGTGTACTATTTGCTAATCCGTCAAATATTACACATAAAGTGTCAAAATTTCGACAAGAATTTTGTGTTTTGATATTATTTTTGTATTGTGAAATGGTGGGTCTTGCTGACTCGCTTTCCGCTTGCTGAATTAACCTTATCAAAATATATGGGATGTTCTAAAAATTGCTTTTGATTCGTGATTTTTTTATTTGTAGATGGTTGGCTTGAATGAAGGAGCAATGTGGACATTGTGACAGAATGAAAGTCAATTAGATACAAATAAAAAACGCAAAGCACTCAAAAAGTGATAAGACATCCCATTTGGATTGAAAAATAAAACGTGGAATTTTTAGAACATCCCTAACATCATGAAACACATTCTTACATCGCTATGTGCGATGATTTTGTCGATTGCTTCGTTTGCAACGACAGTCAATTACACAGTAGACAACACAAACTTCACGAATCCAGAACGAGGCTTCTACGAGGAAGTAGAGCAGGTAGTTACCAATTCTACAACAAGTAACCTAGAAGATTATTATTTCACCGATGCCGAAGCCGCAGGGCGTTCGCTATTGATGCGCTTGTATTATTTGGACAATTACCGTACAGCGGCTTTGCCTGATAATTTCTTGACACTTTTTGATGCCGATATGGCTACCTTCCGTGCCAAAGGTGCAAAGTGTATTTTGCGTTTTGCGTATACGAACAAAGGTTATGACAACAAGAGTAAGAACGAAGATGCATCTCCAGCAATTTGGCAACAACATCTCTCGCAGCTGAAGTCCCATCTTCAGGCAAATGCCGATGTCATCTATGTGGTACAAGCCGGATTCATGGGTGCATGGGGTGAGTGGTACTATTCCAATCAAGGTGTGGGTAGTGCTATCTCTCAGTCGGTAAAGACCAACCTCATCAACCAACTCTTGGATGCTGTTCCCGCTTCTCGTTTCGTCCAAGTGCGTACACCTAAGTACAAGACCGATTATATTGGTGATGCAACGGCTCTGACAGCTACTACAGCATGGAAACAAGATGCTCGTTCTCGTCTAGGGCATCATAACGATGCTTTCTGCAATGGCGCGGAGAATGAAGGTACTTACGAGAATGTGACGGCCGACAAAGCCTATATTGCCCAAGAGTGCTTATATGTACCTAATGGCGGTGAGACGAATATCGAAGAAGAACATGCAAGTAACTATACCAACTATGGTACAGGTGTGAAGGCGCTGGCAGAGATGCGACTGCTGCACTTTTCATATCTTGGTTACGATTATAGTCAGTATGCTACAGACCAATGGCGTACAGAGAAAGATGCATCGGGCACTTCCTATTACGACCTAATGGCGCGCTATCTTGGTTATCGCTTCGAGTTGGTACAAGGTACATATCCTTCTGAGGTGGGTGCCGACCATTCGTTGGCGTTGAAGATAACGCTCAAGAACTCGGGCTGTGCACCGTTGTATAATGAACGTCATGCCTATCTGGTGCTGAAGTCGAGTACCAAGACCTATTCTGTGCAACTGCAGTCTGACCCTCGTACATGGGTGCCAGACCAGACGACTACGATACAAGAGACTGTGACCTTGCCAAGTGATATCGAGAATGGTTCATATTCACTTTACCTCTATCTGCCTGATGCAGGTAATGCTATTGCTTCTAATCCTAAGTTCGCAGTACGCTGTGCTAATACGGGTGTATGGGATAGCACAACGGGGTATAATAACCTCAATGCGACGGTGCAGGTCACTAACTCGGAGTCGGTTACGCCAGAACCAACCCCCGATCCCGTAGAACCAGAAAATCCGGATGGTGGTGATACAACCCCTTCGGATCAATCCGGTTGCAAGACGGATACAATTATCCGCATTACTATTACGGGACAAACAACCTGTTCTGTTAACGGTAGTATCGGTGGTACGGGTACTGTCTATAAGTTAGGTAGCTCATCACCGTATAAGTTGAATAACGAGGGCTCTTATGTGATGGTGCAGTTGGCAGAGGGCAATTACTTCAAAGAAGGCGATACATTGGCAGTGGATATGGCATTTAACCAAAACAAGTTCTATGCCTATACTGATAGTGCTACTACGATATTGTTAGAGGAAAGTGTGACTATATCAAGTACTCCAGTGCGTACTAAGTTTGTGTTGCCAGCAGCAGCAAACAATACGAATCAGATATGGATATGTCGTACTAAGGCTAAAATTCAAAATGGTAAACTGACAGGCTTTGAGGTATACCGTAAGTCGTGTTCGGGCACTACGCCAGAGCCAATAGACCCAACCGAACCTACCACAGAGACGGTGACTATTACTTTCAACGATAATCAGCCTTCGGCATGGGACAAGAGTTTTGCACTGACGGCATCGGGTATTGGTTCGGTGCAGGTTAATAAGGGTAGTAGCTACATTATCCCATCGGCTGTGCCCAGTATAGCAGAGGCATCTGAACCGGATTATCTGATCTATTACTTTAAGGGATGGAATACATCAAAAGATGGTTCGGGTGTTACCTATCAAGCTAATGGTACGATTGCGAGTGTGACGGAAGATCTAACCCTTTATGCTAAATGGGAGGCACGTCCGTTCGATATCGTCTACTACAGCGATGCAGCCAAGACCTCGCAACTCAATCTGGCTCCTGCAAGTTACGCCTTCGATGTGCCCGTCGCATTCCCAACGCCTACAAAGGCTGGCTTTGACTTCGTGGCATGGCATTTTGTAGAAGGAGGTTCGGTTGCTCCTTCATCTACCGAGGGGTATTGGGGTGACTTCAAACTCTATCCCGAGTGGAAGGCTACAACACCTACTGCTTTGTATGAGTCAGAGGAAACCGAGATCGTGCACAAGTATATCAAGAATGGAGTAGTGTATATTGAGCGTGCCGGAATAACTTACACAGTACTCGGAACAGTAGTGGAGAGATAAGCTTATCATGATATGTGTGGTTCGCTGTCAAACTTCAAGTTTTGCTAAGGCAGCGGACCGCACTTTATGCTGACAGATATTAGTGCAGAATTTGGTAGAGTAGTTCCTGCCAGATCTCGCCTTCAGTGACGCTTGGATTGTTGAAGCCTTTGGAACGCACATCGGCTCGGCGAAGGTAACCAATGATATGATAGACTTTGCCTTTCGAGTAGTTCCTAGCAGCTGCCGCATAGTCCTTTACGGAATAACGATTGATACCTAAAAGTTGAGATACAATGTTCTCGCCTTTTTGAGAACTTGGCAGGTAGAGATACAATAGTAGATTCGAGAAGAAACTGAACAAGAATGGTATCTTCCCTTGTATCGCATTGTCTTTGCTCTCGGTGAAATATTGTGCAATGCGATTGGCTTTGAGAACGTCTTTGTTGATGATAGCCTGCTGCAACTCAAAGATGTTATAGTCCTTGCTGATGCCAATGTTGCGTTCTACAAGGTCCGCATCAATGGTTTGCTTCCCTTCAGGTAGACCTGCTATCAGTCGGTTGATGGCTCCTACAATCTTCTGCAGATCGGTGCCAAGGCTATCGGCAAGCAGATTGATGCTCTTATCATCAATGGCGATATGAGTCTTTTTAGAATTGTTGTAGTCCTGTATATATTTTTTGATCCAGTCGGGTACTTGATAGTCTCTCAGCTTGCTTGACTCTGCCATGACGCCGCCTTTCTTCTTGATATTGGCGAAGACGGACTTGCGCCCATCGGGAGATCCGTACTTATAACAGAACACGAGAACCGTGGATGGCATCATGTTGTCGAGATAAATATCGAGTGCGTCCCAGTTGCGTATGTTCTGCGCCTCTTTGACGATGATGAGTTGGTGTTGCGCTATCATCGGATATCGGCGCGCAGCCGTGATGACAGGTCCTAAGTCACGCTCGCAGTCTTTGCCGTAAACGACCGTGAGGTCGAACTCGCGGCTCATGTCATCAAGTAGATGCTCCTGCAGATAGTCGGCTACAAGATCGATGTAGTACGGCTCTTCTCCGTGAAGGAAATAGAGTGGGGCGTAGTTACCCTTGGATAAGTCGGCAAGTAGTTGCGTGCAGCTGTAGTCTGTCGTAGCCATGTTACTCGAAACGCAGGTGTTTGAGGGTGAAGGAGTTGTTCTGTATAGCGGTGAGAGCATCGATACCAATCTCGAGGTGCTCACGGGCATAGAGCTCGGTGGTCTTTTTGTCCATTGCCTCGGTCTTGATGCCATCAGGTTGCAGAGGCATGTCTGAGATGAGTAACAGTACGCCTGTGGGTATACTGTTGTGGAAACCGACTGTGAGAAGTGTGGCGGTCTCCATGTCTACGGCATAAGCACGCGTAGAACGAAGGTATTGCCTAAACTGCTCATCGTGTTCCCATACGCGTCGGTTGGTGGTGTAGACAGTGCCTGTCCAATAATCATGTCCGAAGTTACGTATACTAGTGGAGACAGCTCTAAGGATACTGAATGCCGGCAAAGCAGGTATCTCGGGTGGGTAATAGTCGTTGCTTGTACCTTCACCACGGATGGCAGCCGAAGGCAAGATATAGTCGCCTATCTTGTTCTTATCGCGCAGGCCTCCACATTTGCCTAAGAAAAGCACGGCCTTAGGGTGAATGGCACTGAGCATATCCATGATGAGGGCAGCGTTCGGACTACCAATGCCGAAATTGATGATGGTCATGTTGTTAGCACTCGCATTGGGCATATTGCCCTCTTTGCCCACAACAGGGACATTATACTGCTCGGCAAACAACTCCACATAGTGGTTGAAGTTGGTCAGCAGGATATATTCAGCGAAGTCCTCTAACGGACGCTTGGTATAGCGAGGTAGCCAGTTTTGTACAATCTCATCTTTTGTCTTTAACATAATGTCTTGCGTTTTTTGTGAGCGCAAAGATACAAGAAAAATTGTTATGATGCAAATGTTGAGAAATGTTGCGACCGATAGCCTTATGATCGTGAAATGGAAAAGGATGGAGTGTGATTTTTTGTTGAATTGCTTGTGTGGTATATTTAGTTGTTGTACCTTTGCAGCCGCAAACGAGGGAGACCTCGATTCGGAGTGTGGCAACACACTCGGGTGGATAGATTTGGACTGCTTGCAACCACCTAAATAAATGCTAAAATCGTTCTCGTCAACGCATAAGCAATCCATAATTATTATGTTTAACTTGGTGTGCATCCCGTAATAGTTGGTGCGCACTTGAAAATTGTGGTACAATTATGTCTTATTTATTTACTTCGGAATCGGTATCGGAAGGTCATCCCGACAAAGTAGCCGACCAGATATCCGATGCAGTATTGGATGCGTTCTTGGCTCAAGATGCAGAGAGTCATGTGGCTTGCGAAACATTAGTAACAACAGGTCAGGTTATTATCGCCGGCGAGGTGGGTAGTAACGCTTATGTCGACTTGCAGCGTGTGGCTCGAAAGACGATAGAGCGCATTGGCTACACCAAGAGTGAGTATATGTTCGACTCTGCCTCCTGCGGTATACTCACGGCTGTACATGAGCAGTCGAAAGATATCAATCAAGGCGTCTCGCGCGGAGATATCTTGTCGCAAGGTGCAGGCGACCAAGGAATGATGTTTGGTTATGCAACCGACGAGACAGAGAACTATATGCCTCTCACCTTGGACTTGGCACATACCTTGATGTTTACATTGGCGCGTATCCGTCGTGAGGGAAACCAGATGACCTATCTGCGTCCCGACTCAAAGTCGCAAGTCACAATGGAGTATGACGATAATAACCAGCCCGTGCGCATTGATACCATTGTGGTTTCTACGCAACACGACCCCGATGTGACGCAAGAGCAGATCGCTCGTGATGTGCGTGAGATACTCTTGCCGCGTGTGGCTACTCGTGATTCACGATATAAAGCGTTGCTGAGTGACCCGAACATCAAACTCTTAGTCAATCCGACCGGCAGTTTCGTTATCGGTGGTCCTCACGGCGATACAGGACTTACCGGTCGTAAGATCATCGTCGATACCTACGGAGGTCGTGGTGCACATGGTGGTGGCGCATTCTCAGGCAAAGACCCAAGCAAAGTGGACCGTTCAGCGGCTTATGCAGCTCGTCATATTGCCAAGAACTTGGTGGCAGCAGGCGTAGCGCATCGTGTGTTGGTGCAGGTTAGTTATGCTATTGGTGTGGCAAAGCCTGTGAGTCTGTGCATCGATACTTATGGAACGAACCAGACACGGTATAGCGATACTGAGATTGCAAGTCGTGTACTGACACTCTTCGACCTTCGTCCAGGTGCTATTGCCGAGACCTATCATCTGCGTCAACCAATCTATGAAGAGACGGCTGCTTACGGACATGTAGGGCGTACTCCTCAAGTGATAGAGAAGACCTTTGTAGATGGCAATGGTAAGAGTTTCACTCGACGAGTTGAACTGTTTAATTGGGAGAAACTCGACCGTGTAGACGACTTGAAAGAGGCTTTCTTGAGATAAAATAGGAATAAATAGAAAGTGGGGCTATTGTTTTTCCCTCACGCACGAATAACAAAAACACTGAAAACAATGAGAACAACAGAAGAATTAACAGGAGTGAACTTGCTGGGTAATCAGCACACTTCTTATCCGACCGACTATGCTCCGCAGATGTTGGAGACCTTTGTCAATAAACATCCCGAGAACGAGTATCTCGTGACGCTGCATTGTCCTGAGTTTACCTCACTCTGCCCAAAGACGGGACAGCCCGATTTTGGTACAGTAATCATTTCTTACATCCCTCGTGAACGGATGGTGGAGAGTAAGTCGCTGAAACTCTACCTGTTCTCGTTCCGCAATCATGGTGACTTTCATGAGGACTGCATCAATATCATTATGAAAGACCTTATTCGCTTGATGGACCCTAAGTACATCGAGGTGACGGGACTGTTCATGCCTCGTGGCGGAATAAGTATCTATCCGTTTGCTAACTATGGTGACAAGGACCATCATGCTCTGAAAGAGACCCGCTTGAAAGAGCAGATGTCGGCTTGTTTAACGCTTAATAAACTGCGGGGATGAGAGATAGTCTGTTGATATACTCGGGTGGAATGGATTCCACAACGATGCTTTATGATTATAAGGACGAGATTGCCTTGGCAGTCAGTTTCGACTATGGCAGTAACCATAATGCACAAGAACTGCGTTGTGCCGCTCTGCACTGTGAACGACTAGGCATCAAGCATATCGTCATATCGTTGGACTTTATCAAGCAGTATTTCCACAGCTCCTTGTTGGCAGGGGCTGAGGCTATTCCCGAAGGACATTATGCTGCAGATAACATGCGTTCAACGGTAGTCCCCTTCCGCAATGGGATAATGATTGCTATCGCCGTTGGTATGGCTGAGGATGCAGGCCTAAAGCGTGTGATGATGGCGAATCATAGCGGCGACCACACCATCTATCCCGACTGCCGACCTGCCTTCGTGAAGGCAATGAACAATGCTAGTCAAGCGGGAACCTATCAGCAAGTGCAACTCTTTACGCCTTATACTGCTTGGACCAAGACGGATATTGCTAAGCGTGGGAAAGCACTTGGAATTGACTATTCCGAGACATGGAGTTGCTACAAAGGCGGAGCACGCCCGTGCGGCAAGTGCGGTACTTGTGTGGAACGCCGTGAGGCGTTGCGCGAAGCCGGTATCGAGGATAAGACTGAATATGAAGAATAAAGGGATAAGTAAAAGAATATAGCTATGGGATGTCCTAAAAATTGCTTTTGAGATGATTTGTGGAATTTTATTTAGTAGATGGTTGGCT
>CAVJQD010000086.1:0-9373 GCA_963651555.1 uncultured Clostridium sp.
CCGAAGCTCCTTCGTTGCGCCAACCATCTACTAAATAAAATTCCACAAATCATCTTAAAAGCAATTTTTAGAACATCCCTTATAGATTCTCTAGTTTCTCTAGTAAAAGAAGAGGCTACCTAACATCTCTGTTACGTAGCCTCTTGAAGAATATTTTCTCAGCGGAAAGAGAGGGATTCGAACCCCCGGACCCGTGAAGGTCAACGGTTTTCAAGACCGCCGCGATCGACCACTCCGCCATCTTTCCATCGATATCCGTATCTGTCACGGAAATCGGCTGCAAAGGTACGATAACTTTTTGAATGCTGCAAGAAAGAATGGCATTTTTAGTTGAGCACCTTGTGTTGTTTATTATTTATTGGTTTATGAGTTTATGAGTTTAGGAGTTTAGGAGAAGTTGAAATGGTTGAGAGTAGTAGTTTATTAGTTTATTGGTTTATTAGTTTAGGAGAAGTTGAAATGGTTGAGAAGTCGTTTATTATTTATTGGTTTAGGAGTTTAGGAGTTTAGGAGTTTAGGAGAAGTTGAAATGGTTGAATTCGGTTAATAGGTTTAGGCCGTGGAATATTTGGGTAATATTTGGCAATATTTGTTTCAAACAATCATGTTGGTGACTTCGTGTTAGTGACTTTGTGTTAGTGATTGCCTGTTAGTGACTTTGTGTTAGTGATTTTATGTTAGTGATTGCATGTTAGTGACTTTGTGTTAGTGATTTTATGTTAGTGATTGCATGTTGGTGACTGTTGAGGCATCGTTTTTAATGGTTCTTTAATGGACTTTAATGGAGAATTTTTTATGACCCCTTCATGTCAATACGCCTACGACGTATTGTCACGAATTGATCATAAAAGGCACTATGGTTTGCAGAATTGCATTATTGCCATAAAACCGCGGGCAAGTCAGACATCCCACAAAGCAGGCTTTGCGGTGATCCCGTAAGCGTCCACGTCCCCAACAGAGTATGGTCAAACGGGTCTGGCGACCCGAACGACACGAGGGCTCGACACGGTATTCTTGTTCAGTCCACTGGACTTCACTCGCTCCGGCAGACTCAGTGCTTCGCACCTGCCTTCGCTTCACGTCTCCACAATCATCGTCTCCACAATCGTAGTATGGTAGGGCTTCTTCATAATTAGACGACCTTTTATTTTGATGCGGTTGCCCTGCCTCTGTCGGACAAGATTTGTGTATTCCCAAGAATAGTCGTACCTTTGCATAAACTCTTTAAGTGATATGCAAGAGGAATATACAATGATAGCGAAGACCTTCAAGGGTCTGGAGGGAGTCTTGGCAGATGAACTGCTGCAGATAGGTGCTAATAATATCGAGATACAGCGTCGTGCTGTGCAGTTCACTGGCGATAAGTCGCTGATGTACAAAGCGAACCTATGGCTTCGTACTGCCTCGCGTGTGCTGAAACCCATTGCCACCTTCCGTGCTGTGAACGCCGATGAGGTCTATGAACAGATCAAGCAGATCGACTGGGAACGCTATCTGAGTTGCGATAAGTCGATAGCCATCGACAGCACCGTCTATTCCGACACGTTTAAGAACTCGCGATACATGACCTATCGGGTCAAGGATGCGATAGTCGATTTCTTCATCGAACGCTACGATAAGCGTCCGAGTGTGCGGATTGATAACCCCGACCTGTATATCAATATCCATATTGCTCAGACCACAGTGACAGTCAGTCTCGATAGTTCCGGCGAGTCGTTGCACAAACGCGGATGGCGCGCAGCGCAGACCGAAGCACCTATCAATGAAGCCCTCGCTGCAGGCATGCTGCTCATGACCGGCTGGCACGGCGAAACCGACCTCGTCGACCCGATGTGTGGTAGCGGCACGTTCCTGATAGAGGCGGCGATGATAGCACTCAATATCCCACCAGGCATATACCGCGATAAGTTCGCCTTCGAGCGTTGGAACGATTTCGATGCCGAACTCTTCGAGACCTTATACAACGACGACAGCGATGCCCGAGAGTTCACACATCATATCTATGGTTCCGACAACTCGTTCTATGCCATCAAGGTGGCAGAGAAGAACGTGAAGAACGCTGGTCTGCAACGCTATATCCAACTCAAGCAAGTGGCGATACAAGAACTGCACCCACGGGAAGGACGTGCCCTCGTGATTGTTAACCCGCCGTATGGCGAACGCCTCGAACCGAGAGATATATGCCGACTCTACGACGAGATAGGTACCGCTCTCAAGTATAAGTTTGCTGGCAGCACCGCATGGGTCATCTCCTCCAACAAAGAGGCACTGAAGCATATCGCCCTCAAACCCTCGAAGCGGATACCCTTGCTGAACGGCGACCTCGATTGCTTGTTTGTACGCTACGATCTCTTCGCGGGTACGCACAAAGACTATAAGATGAATAAGACGCATTAAGAAACGATGGAAGAGTTATTGATAGAGGATTATAATTATCCGTTGCCCGACGACCGCATTGCTAAGTATCCATTGGCGAAACGCGACGAGTCGAAACTGCTTATATATAAGGAGGGTAATATCGCGCAGGACCAGTTCCTGCATATCGGCAACTACCTCCCGCATGACTCACTCCTTGTGTATAATAACACGAAGGTCATACAGGCACGACTGCTTTTCCATAAAGCCACAGGTGCCAAGATAGAGGTCTTCTGCTTGGAACCCTTGGTCCCGCACGACTATCAAATGAGCCTCTCGTCGACACAAGGCTGCCGGTGGAAGTGCATGGTGGGTAACTTAAAGAAATGGAAACAAGGTCCATTGGAACTGACGGTACACGTCGGCACCAGCGATTGCCTCTTGCAAGCATCGTTGGTGGCATCGAACGGCAATGTGCATCAGATCGACTTCTCGTGGAACGACCCCACTATCAGTTTCGCTGAGATACTCGACGCCGCTGGCGTTCTGCCTATCCCGCCTTATTTGAATCGTGAGACCGAGGAAAGCGATAAGACGACTTATCAGACGGTGTATAGCATGATCAAAGGGTCGGTGGCTGCCCCGACGGCGGGTTTGCATTTCACGAAGGAGTTGCTCGCTGAGTTGCGTGAGCAAGGGATAAAGACCACCGAGCTGACCCTTCATGTGGGTGCTGGTACTTTTCAACCCGTCAAGACCGCCGATGCCAATCAGCATACGATGCATACTGAGATCATTGCTGTGCCGAGACGATGCATAGTGGATCTCTTGCGTAAGTTGGGGCATATAGCCGCCGTAGGTACCACTTCGATGCGCACTTTGGAGAGTCTCTATCATATAGGTGTGCAGTTGAGCCGAGTACCGCAGACCGAGTGGCAGGGGTATGCTATCCATGTGGGGCAGTTTGAGCCTTATGAGTTACAAAGTGAGATGTCGGCAAAAGAGGCATTGACGATGTTGCTGCACTATCTTGATGCCACGGGGCAAGACACTCTCCATGCCGAGACGCAGATCATGATCAAACCTGGATATCACTTCCGGATGGTCGATATACTCATAACGAACTTCCATCAACCTAAGAGCACACTCCTCTTGCTTGTGAGTGCGTTTATCGGCAACGACTGGCGAGAGGTCTACGACTATGCCTTGAAACACGACTTCCGTTTCTTGAGTTATGGCGATAGTTCGATTCTTTTCCGACATTCGCTATGCTGATCGATACCCATTGCCATCTCGATGACCCTTCCTATCAAGAGGACTTCGACGAACTGATAGCGCGCCAGCAGCAGTTTGGCGTCGAACGCATCATCGTGCCGGGAGTGAATGTGTCCTCGTTGGAGACCGTGCCGCAGACCTGCGACCGCTATCCCGATTACCTGTTCCCTGGTATCGGTTTGCACCCCGAGGATGTGCACGACGACTATCAAGAGGCGTTAGACGCCCTGCAGACCGCGCTGCCTACACGCCACTGGACCGCTATCGGAGAGATAGGACTCGATTACCATTTCGATAAGACTTTTCAGCAAGAGCAGATCGATGCTTTTCGGCAACAGTTGCGATGGGCACGAACAGCGGATATCCCCGTCATCATCCACTCGCGCGATGCCACAGCCGACTGCTTGACGGTCCTCCGTGAGGTGATGGCGGAACAGAACGCCCATCCCCTGCGAGGCGTGATGCACTGCTTCTCAGGAAGTCGCGAAGTGGCAGAACAGATCGTTGCGATGGGTCTCTATCTGGGTATCGGCGGCGTCATCACGTTTAAGAACTCGAAGGTGGCAGAGCATATTGCTTCGATAGGGTTGGATCATCTCGTGCTCGAGACTGATGGACCCTATCTTAGCCCTACGCCGCTCCGTGGACAACGCAACGAGAGCAGGTATATACAATATGTCGCTCAGGCACTGGCAGCCACCTATCAGTGTGATATAGAGGAGGTTTATCGCCAGACAACCGACAATGCAAAACGGCTCTTTTTCTCGTAAAAAACAAGAAAATTGCACTTTTGAACAAAAAAAACGCAGAAGATGGTGCATATATCATATATTCTTCGTAATTTTACCGCCGATTTTCGTAGGACCTGTCGAGAGCCGTTTTTTGGGGCGTTTGGTTGGCGTTTTGCAGGGGTATTGTAGGGGCTTTATAGGCTGATAAACAGGTCATAACATAGAAGGAGAGATGCTCGAGTGGTTGAAGAGGCACGCCTGGAAAGCGTGTAAACTCCAAAAGGGTTTCCGGGGTTCGAATCCCCGTCTCTCCGCAAAGGGGGCAGTGCGTGCAACGCAGTGCGCCTGTCTGAGGAAGATAGAAATAAAATAACGTGAATTATAACTTTTAAATCACCTAACAAAAATGAAAAAACTATTTGCTACCCTTGCAGTTGTCACATTGCTGATGGGAAATCAAACCTTAGTGATGGCTCAAGACGCCAAAGATGCAGCAGTAGAGGCTGTTGCTAACGATTCTGCCGCAGCAGTAGATGAGAGTGCTGCCGTTGTAGAAACAGAAGTTGCCAGTGAGGAACCCGCCGAAGAAGGCGCAATGGTTGCTCTCCACAAGTACATGAAGACAAAGTTCATCGAAGGTGGTGCAGGCTTTATGGCTGCTACCTTGCTCTGCTTGATCTTCGGTTTGGCTATCTGTATCGAGCGTATCATCTATCTGTCGCTCTCTAAAACGAACACCAAAGTGCTCCTTGCCAATGTAGAGAATGCACTCAAGGAAGGTGGTATTGATGCTGCTTTGGAAGTATGCCGCAACACACGTGGTCCTGTGGCTTCTATCTTCTATCAGGGTCTTTTGCACTACGATGAGGGCGTCGATGTAGTAGAAAAAACCGTATCGTCTTATGGTGGTGTGCAAACCGGTCTGCTCGAGAAGAACTTGACCTGGATCTCGTTGTTCATCTCTCTTTCTCCTTCGTTAGGATTCTTGGGAACCATCATCGGTATGATCGAGGCATTCGATAAGATTCAACAAGTAGGTGATATCTCGGCTACCGTTGTTGCCGGTGGTATCAAGGTCGCTCTGTTGACCACTCTCCTCGGTTTGGTTATCGCTATTATTCTTCAGTTGTTCTATAACTACGTTCTTACCCTTGTTGAGGGTCTCGTTAACGAGATGGAAGATAGCTCTATCAGTCTGCTTGACCTCATTATCAAGTATGATAGAGACCAAAAAGCTCCTAAGGAATAATAAGTAATCTTAATTAGTTTTACTGACATTTAATTAGATTACGCGTTATGAAGAATTATAAATTGATACCAAGAATAAGTCTTTGGATTCTCCTTGCATTGAGTGTTGTCTTCACGGTGATGTTCTTTGCGGGTGGTTCAAACGGCTCATTGGAGGTTGCGGGAGACTTCTTGGATATCCCTCGCTTTACCGACCTCTTGCTTGAGTGGACCTATGTGCTCTTTGGTTTGGCATGTGTTGTTACGCTCGGCGTAGTTGTTTGGGAGTTTATCAAGAACTGCAAATATGACCATCGTAAGGCTATCAGTACTGTTGTTGTTGTACTTGGCTTCGCTATACTGATTGTTGTATGTTGGTTCTTAGGTAGCCCAGAGAAGATTGATATCATCGGATACGAAGGCACCGAGAATGTGGGCACGTGGGCTCAGATTACCGATGCTATCCTCTACCTGACCTACATCCTCTTTGGCGCAACAGTGGTGACCTTAATATGGGGCTTTATCCATACTAAGATCCGCAATAAAGGGTAATTAGTGCAGCACGGAAGTGCTGCACCTTTATAACTAAATAACTATGGCTAAAAAGATTCCACAGATAAATGCGAGTTCCATGGCGGACATCTCTTTCTTGCTGCTCATCTTCTTCTTGGTGACAACAAGTATGGATGTCAATCAAGGCTTAGCACGTCGTCTGCCAGCACCTATTCCTGCCGACCAGAAAGCGTCGGATGTGGATATCAAGAAGCGAAACATCTTCGTTGTGAAGATCAACTCGATGAATCAACTCTTGGTACAAGGCGAGGAGATGGATGTTAGGCAACTGCGCCAAGCGGCTAAGGACTTTATTGCCAATCCAACCAACGACCCGAACCTGCCCGAGCTCTTCACTGAGCATATCGACGGACTGGGAGAAGTGACCTATACCAAAGACCATGTCATCTCCGTACAGAACGATGTCGACACGCAGTATCAGGCGTATTTGGAAGTGCAAAACGAGTTGGTGGCTGCCTATAACGAACTCCGAAACGAGTATGCCACCGAGCATTTTGGTAAGTCGTATAACGAACTCGACGAAGATGCACAGCGTTTAATCCAAAAGGTCTATCCTCAGAAGATCTCCGAGGCTGAACCGAAAAACTATGGAGGGAACAACTAATGGCAAAGATTCGTAGATCAGAGAAACGCGAGATGCCGGCATTGAACACATCGTCTCTGCCAGATATCATCTTCATGTTGCTATTCTTCTTCATGTCGGTTACCTCCATGAAAGAGGTCACCTACAAGGTGAGCATCAAACCTCCTCAAGCCACGGAGTTGACCAAGTTGGAGAAGAAATCATTGGTACGTTATATCTACATCGGTACCCCTACCGAGGAGTTTCGTAAGCAGTATGGTGCGGAGACCCGTATCCAACTCGACGACGCCTTTGCCGAGGTATCTGAGATAGAGAACTATATCGTGAACGAGCGTTCCGCTATGCCAGAGTCCGACCAAGGACTCATGACTGTGTCGATCAAGGCCGATAAGGACACACGTATGGGTGTCATAGCCGATACCAAACAGGCTCTCCGCCGTGCCTACGCCTTGAAGATCAACTACGCCGCCGTTCAACGTACGAGCTATTGATCGGATATCGTCAAGTATTCTTGTTCATCAAGTTTTGATAAATAGTCTCGAAAGACTCATACAAGAGCTGCATCAGGATGATGCAGCTCTTGTTGTATGTGCAACCATTACATATTACACATTAAAAATTCTCCAAACTAATACTCAACTAAAAAAGTCCTCTTTCTTTTTTTATTTGAGAAAAAACTGTAACTTTGCCGCCACGTATTGGGAAATTTATTGCACAATCTGCATACAATGAGCGACGAGCACAAAAACATATTCGGTCAAATCGAGCCTGAAAAACCGAACAAAAAGAAAAACTACAAGAAAAAGAAGGAGAACCGTGAAACTATCCTTCAACGCATCATGTCCACTGCCGATGTCTTAGAAGACGACATCGAACTCCTTGGACAAGGAGAAGATTACGACTCACTCCTCGAGGTCCTCTTGCGCGACCAGTCAAAAGACTTGAGCCAAAATCACACTGCAACACCGGATGAAACTGATAAATCGCACAACCATATCGTCTGGGCTACCGACAACTACCAGGCTCGAGGTGCTGGCTATTTCGGAACCGACGAGATACTCTCTGCCAATATCACACGTAAACCAAACCGTATCATTCTCCCTCGTGCCGTCAAAAGCAAAGCCGAACAGCAACTTCGTATCAAGCAGAAAGCAGAAGTCTTTACCCCCTCATGGGTCTGCAACAAACAGAATAATCTCGTCGACGAGGCTTGGTTCGGACGCAAAGATGTCTTCAACCACGAAAACGACGACCACACTTGGACTACCACTCAAGACCCCATCGTCTTCTCTACCGAACGAGGGCATACTTGGCTCGACTATATCACCGAGCGACGCATCGAGATTTGCTGTGGTGAAGCACCCTACCTCGTCAGCCGATATGACACCACCACAGGAGAAATCAAACCGCTACACGAACGTATCGGACTACTCGACCGCAAACTCCGTGTCGTCGGCGAACAGGCGCAAGACCTCGCTCACTGGCGTGAATATGCCTACAAGGCACTCCGTAGTGTCTATGCCTTCGAGTACCAAGGTGACAACCTTCTCATCGCACGAGAAAATATCTTTGTCTCCTTCATCGAGTATTACTACGACTTCTGCCAAAAGCATAACATCCGATCCGAGATAAATACACAAAGCCTCTACCATGTCGCCTATATCATCTCGTGGAATATCTTCCAAATGGACGGCATCACCTATCTCATCCCTTATTCCGACCAAGAGAAGAAAGTCGCACAACACGACTTCGACTTCGACAATACCAGCATGCTCAAACAACGCCCCACCGGCATCTACGCCAAAATAGCACGATGGACCGGCGATGGCAGACAAAAATACCTCATCCCTATTGAATTTAGAACACTCCTAAAATAATATCATGGCAACATTAAATGCAACCAGAGAGTATAATCTCGTTTATGTTTATCTTATCCCAGACCCTGCTCATAAGGGTCTGCTCAAGATAGGTAAAGCCTCTGTGTCAGTAGAAGAAGACGAACAACCAGAGCCAAATAGTAAAGCGTTGAACGATGCTGCCATTGCTCGTATTCGACAAGAAACTAACACGGCTGGTATCCAATATAATCTGATATACACTGAGTTAGCCTACTTCAAAGATGAGAATGGAAAAGGAAAATTTTTTGATGACCATTCTGTGCATGATGTATTGGAAAATAGTGGATACCAAAAGCATAGTTTTGGCAACGGCATCACTGCTGACGAATGGTATCCTGTCTCACTCGATATAGTCAAGCAAGCCATAGTTGCAGTTAAAGAGGAAAGGCAAGCGCTAAATACACCTAAACACCCTAATTCTACTAAAGAAATACATTTCCGTGAGGAGCAAACCGACGCTATCAGTCGCACAATTGAGCACTTCAAAGTCGGCGACCAGTATCTCTGGAATGCAAAGATGCGTTTTGGTAAAACTCTTTGCGCTTTGCAAGTGGTGCAACAGATGAACTATAAACGCACTCTCATTCTCACACACCGTCCTGTTGTGCGAGATGGGTGGTTCGAAGACTTTGACAAAATTAAATTTATTGGTGTCCGGTAAACTTCCGAATCAGGTAAAAAAACTCTCTTATCCTCAGTAAATAAAGGGATGTGCCTCCAAAAAATGAAAG
>CAVJQD010000087.1:0-9358 GCA_963651555.1 uncultured Clostridium sp.
TCGACCGCTGGCACAAGCAACGCAAGTGGCGGTGTATCGGCTACCACTATGTCATCGACCTCGACGGCACTATCGAGGGTGGCAGACCCGAAACAGAACAGGGCGCGCATTGCAAGGGACACAACCCCCACTCGCTCGGTATATGTTACATAGGCGGCAGGACAGCCGACAACAAGTCGCCAAAGGACACACGCACCCCTGCACAAAAGAAAGCGTTGCTACAACTCCTCAAGCACCTGCTCAAGAAGTACCCCAACGCCACCATACACTCCCACCACGACTTTGACGCCACCAAGACCTGCCCAAACTTTGACGCCACTGCCGAATACGCAGAACTAACAAAGCAATAGTATGACTTGGACACGCAACGCATACTCCTGCTATGATTGCCTATTCTACAACGATAGGTATTGTGAGCAAAGGGACATCAAGGTAATGCCCGATAAACTACCCTGCAAGGACTTTGAGATGGGATAAGATGACGCTTGACGAACTACATAAAATGCAAGAGAGAAAGAACCGAGGCAAGGCAGCGGCGAGCGAGCACGACTTGCAGGTGCAATGCCTGCGGTGGCTGCATATTGCGCATCCCGAGGTGTTGTGTTATGCAATACCTAATGGAGCATACACCACTAAGACCACGGCACGCAAATTAGTAGCCGAGGGAGTGGTGCATGGCATACCAGACTTGCATATACCAATACCGAAAGGAGAGTACGCAAGCCTATATATCGAAATGAAAAATGGCACAGCGGGCAGACTATCGGAACACCAAAAGATAATGATAGAGAGACTACAACGGCTCGGCAATAAGGTGGTCGTTTGCCGCACGACTGAGGAGTTTGTGCATGAAGTGGAGGAATACTTGAGAGCAAAATAAATATTGCGCAGAGAGCAAAAAAAACTCTCTGCCAGCGAGCATAACATTCAGAAAGTTTGCAGACATGTGAATGTTATAATAAGTCCACGACTACAACCGACAGAGAGTAAGAATCTATCGTAGTCGTGGAATCGTGTTTTTATGTCTGCGACTGCAAAAGTACAACCTTTTTAACTATCAACAAAATGAAGAGTAAACTTTTTGCAGAAATTCTCGATGCTGTCGCCGAAGCAACGGAACTATCAAAAGAAACCATCTTATCGAAAACAAGGACGGAGGAGTGCGTTGCAGCGCGTGCTTTATTCGTACATTTCTGCTGCACAAAGGGAGTCCCGACCTGCGCGATAAAAGACTTTCTGCAACGAAGACGGAACGATTGCATCAGCCGATACGAGAGTACATTCGAGACATTCCATCGAAGCTCGTCCTATTTTAGAAACCTGGTGCAAAACATAGAACATAGGCTTTCCGCATCTAGAGCATAGGCATCCGACTACATCCGCAAAACAAACGCATAACTTCCAAAGGATGCCACTATTACTCCATACCTTTACAGCGTGATTTGCAAGCCACGCCAATGGTGGAAGGTAATAGACACCGCATTAAATTCAAAACAAAAATGGAACTCAAAGACACAAATGGCAATGTCCATGATGTAACAAGCATCGGGCAGGGCACTTACAACACCATCGCAGGCTCTCTTGGGCTTGCCAGGTTTCTCGGTCTTGGTGCAAATAATGGCAATGGAATAGGAGGCATCTTGGGTGGAAATAACAACCCAGCATGGGTGAGCAAAGACGAGGCGAATGCCAATAAGCAGATAGCCACTCTCGAGATGCAGAACGCCATCCTGACAAGCGAAAAGAACACCACCCAGCAGATGCTCGACCTATTCAAATACGAGGACACTAAGAGAGAACAAGAGAGGACACGGTTAGATTCGATGCAAAAGGAATACACCGACCTCATCACTGCAGAGCGAGAAGCACGGTTGCTTTCCGAGAAGGAACAGGCTGTGTTCAATGCACAAGCAACGCAAGGTATCTCCACAACCGCTGCGCAGGTGGCTTCGATGCAGCAAGTCCTAAACACCATAACCACATCGGTTATTCCATCGAACAAGGTATGCGACACGGGGTGCTGCTGCAATAATTAACAACCATGGCAATGCATAGCAATGTGGAAATTTTATCGGCAGTGGTAGCAAAGTGGCTGCAACCACTCATCGCCGATGTCGCTTCCTCTAAGCTGGCAGGCATCCCTTTTATTTCGAACATAGAAGCTAGGATAAAAGCTAGCGGATGGGTGCGCCAGTCATGGCACATCACTTCAGAACTGCAGCCGTTTATTCCAAGTGTCGCAAATGCTCTCATTCAGCCTGCAATAGTGCGAGCTACTACCGACCTCGCTGATGAGCAGATTCCGACCTTTGCATTTGGCATTGTAGATGCTGCCATTGCAAACGGCTCACTTTCAATTCTAGACGGCAATATCAAGTTCAGTGCAGAGGACCTGCAGCAATTGCGCCACCTGCTCGAGAATAATCTCCCATTGCCTGCAAAGCCATATCAAGTAAAGGAGGACTAACAATGATAACACTCAATACAACTAGCGCAACAGCAATCAGTACCGCAACGGGTGCTGCATCGCAAGAATGCGCCGCTATACTCAATCAGACACTCTGCCAATCGGTATGCAGCAATCAAAGCGTGCAACCATCGGCAAGCGTGACCTACTCTATCGACAACACGCAGACAAGCGGGACGACCACCTTTGTGCGCATAAAAGCAACGGGGACTATTACATACGTTCCAAAAAATGGCAGTAATTGCAGAACACGTACGCAGGCGTTCACGGAATATACAACGGTTATATTCAGCAACTCCGCTGCGACGGCAGCCCCAACGGTCACACTCGCACAAGGATTATCATCGGGCTACCTCACCAACCTTTCCTGCCTCACAGCCAAGAACTACGAAGTCGCTACTGATATAACCATAACCGCCACATACGCATAGCCTATGAAAGCTCTCGAACAAATTCTTGCATACGTACAAGAGAATAACCCTGCGCTCTACGAGCAATACTGCATGGCGGTTTACGAGGATGAGCACGGAGCACATTTCAATAAAGAATACGCCACCAGGGCTGTTGATGAGATGTACCACACTGCGAGCGATGGTATGAAATGCTACGGAGAACATTGGAGTATTGACGAAGTGAAAAACGCCATCGAGCCGTATAAAGCCAAAATCCCGAACGCATACAATTGCTGGGATGCCTATGTCGCTCTGAACATGTGGTGGCACGACCTGGGCAAAAACTACAAGAGCCGTGACAAGGATAACTACGAAGCTGCCGTCATTGAAGACGCCATCACATGGGCTTTTCTCGATGAGGATGCAGCCGAAGGAAAGGTATGGCATTATATACAAGCCACCAAGGAGTAAAACTCCAAATCCCGTCAAAATCCCGTCAATTTGAGATGTCTCAAAAATAAAAGCCACTGATAATCAGAGGCTTTTATTGCAATATTAGTGACCCCGCTGGGACTCAAACCCAGGACCTTCAGAACCGGAATCTGACGCTCTATTCAACTAAGCTACGGAGCCAAGAAGACGACTGCAAAGGTACAACTTATTTCTTATTACTGCAAATAGCAACACAACCCACCAAGGTAAATGCATCCAAGATATAGATTATCAACGCCCTCGGCGTCCGTTTATAAGATGCAGTTACCCTGAGAGTTGTGTCGATCTTGCTTGTTAATTGTTAACTGTTAATTGTTAACTGTTAATTGTTAATTATTGTATCCTTGCACCGGTTACATCATACAAGCAACCGTCACGCTCAATGACAAGACGACCATCCACAATGCGCTTGGTAGCCGTTGTCGTAGCAGAAGGAGTGAATACTGCCGATGGTGTTGGTGCTTCGGTAGAGACCGTCAAACCGTCTAAACAGAAATAGGTTGGTGTATTGATACCATACTGTCCCTTATCGGTTGAGTTCATCGATAACGAGAGTCCCATGCACTCACCGAGTGACGAGAGGTCAACCTTTGTCCAAGCCTTATTGAACACACTATCTACGGCAAGGTAATAGGTAACCGACTTATCGGTTACAGACACACCATCGTAAGCCGAGATGACAAGCGAGAGTGTGTCTTTGCTCGTGAACTTCTTTGCATAAGCATCTCCCTTACTCATGGAACTATAGGTGTAGGCATTCTGGCAGATATAGACCTCTTTAGGATAGTAGTTACCATCAAATAAAACTGAAGTAGGATTAGTACTTCCATAAGCTGAATAGTAGCCCACAACGAATGGCGTACCCACTCCCTTCAAGCCACCTTTAGCCATACAGCCATACTGACTCAATGTGTCGGAAGCATTCTTTGAGATAGTAAAGCCATCCCAATAGAACCCCCCATAACTATTTCCACTCAATAAGTGTGAGAACATAAACTTAGCGTCATTGGTATAGATGTACCTGTACGCCCAATTTTCACTATAAGTACTGTCCATGACATCTTTCAACGCACCTTCGGTTTCATACTTAATAGGCGCACTGCTCATGTTCGTAGCGGTGGATAGATCGAGGGTGTACTCCTCGGCGTTTGCCATAATGGCACAGGCACATAGCCCGATGAAAAGTAATTTCTTTTTCATTGTTGTATATGTATTAAGTTAATGATTTACTCTACTCTATTCTACTCTATTCTTCTATATGCAAGTCCTCGGCTCGCTTTATCTCTGTACTTGTCTCGCCCAACCAACCGCATACTTGATTCTCTGCCGTATAGACCCGAATGAAATCAATACAAGGAAGATAGACGCCTTGTCCTTCACTGTCTACTGCCCAATCGATATCAAACGACACCAAGTCGGTCGAGTCGTTTGGGTGATTATCGGCATAGCCCCAATCGAAACTATACAATAGGTAATAACTACCATTGCCCAACTCATCATAAGCGTTCGGAGGCAAGAGCGTTCCCGTGAACGAGAGGGTATCGTTCGCTATCCACTGCGGATAATAATCCTGCGAATGGAAACTGTTCTTGCGTATCACACCCGTTCCACCTGTGTTATCCTGCCAAACGATCGAGTCTCCTCGCTGATAGGTGATTCGACAATGGTGTTTCGTCTCTGCGTTGTGATAGGCACTACCCGCCAACTCATACCAAGCATCATCTGGTAGTCCATTCTGGTTCCTATCGAACGACACCTCCACTATCCCAGGTTCACTGCTACCCCCTACTCCATGGTCGGTTTTCTTTGCTGCAGTGCCATACACCGAGTTACCCAATATTTTAAAGTCGTATTGTCCTAATAGATTCACTACGCTATGGTCGAATCCGAAGGTGACATACCCACCAAAGCCGCCCAATGAGATGAGTCCATCGTTGGTACCCGATATACAGTCTTGCGCCTTACGAGCCATATCGGCTGCTGTGTTTCCCTCCTCATACTGAGGGAGCACATTGACGAACTGCCCAGGTGCAGGGAGGTACTCATATACCTTACTGATATACCGACTATATGCCACCTCTTCCTCCCGAACGACTATGGTTATATCTTGATGCACGGGGTTCGTAGTATCGATAATCGATAACGATAGATAATAGGTACCGGTATCTGCCTTGCAGAACACATAATCATGCTCGGTAGAGAGCAACGAGTCGGACTGTATATCTCGCCACTCATACCGATCGCCAGTGTATTCAGGGTGCAAGAGCAAGGGCTTCATACGATATACCACATACATATCGTCCACGCCCAAGCCTACCATCGGTATCTCCTGCTGGCAAGCCATCAAGCCAAGCAATAACGCCATATAGATATATACTCTCTTCATCATTTATACACAAAAGCAAGGTGAGCAGGTATATCGCCTGTGCGCATACTCCATTTCCGTTTGCCGCCTTGTCCATAGCAATGCAGCATACCGCTCGTCACATAGTTCTTGGCATCGGTGATGTAGAAGTCGTGTGTATAGGGGTTTACGGCAATGCCGTACGGCACTTTTATCTCGGTCTCTGTTCCGTCGGTGATAAGGTTCTTTGTCACTTGCTGCTTGGTGCGGACATTGATGATGCCGTACCCTACACTGTTGCTCTCGGTCTTGGTGTTCCAATCGACACTGTAATAGTACAGCGAGTCACCCACAATCGCTATCTCCGAGCACGCCACGCTATCCATTTTGTCTGTCACTACCATACCCGAGATGTTCGTTCCCTTGTGCTCTAACACACATAACTGCGAGGGCTTATCGGAGTAGTTGCCTCTCGATGTCACCCACAGTTTGCCGTATCGGTCTTTCCGTATACGCTGCAGGTTAACGGCTACGGGTATCTTCTCTACCTGTTTGAGATCGGTTAGGCCTACCACCGACACCGTACTATCATAGTCGGGTGCACGGTAGCCACCTGAGTTAGCCACATACAGATAACCGTCCATTATCTCCAACTCGTCGGGTTGATAGCCCACGGTGACTTGTCTTGTTATCTGCAGGGTAGCCGTATCTATTTCAAACACCGCACCTAACTGTGCATTGGGGTCGATACCCACTGCGCCTACATACGAGGTCACGAAGGCTTTGCCATTATGAAAACGAATGAAACGGCAGTTGGGTATATCGACTTGCCCTATCCGTTTGCAGGTCTTCGCATCCATCACCTCTACCTTGTGCGAGCAGTTGATGACGGCATACAGTTTGGAACCATATACCTGTATATCATTGCCCACATCGCCTAACTCCATCACCACATTTGGGTTGCGTTCGGAGTAGATATTCCGTATATAGCAACCGTTAACGAAATCGACATAGTCGATAGTGGCTTTGTTGCTGCCCATGTTCCCTTCGTTCAGCACATACATACCTATCGGCTCATCGGCAGCAAAAGCATCGATACTGCGTGCGTCTATGGGCAACACCTCGTACTCACTCGGTACTATCACCTCGTCGCCTCTGCAACCAACAAGCAGCAACGCCAACAAGAATACTATGTATCTTTCTATCTTCATCTTATTCACTAGTACTCCACCACTATCCCTGCTCGGTAGTTCCGTTTCGGCATGGGGTAGTTGAGTATCACATCATAGTCTTGACCCAATAGGTTATTCACCTCGAAGGTGGCTTTCAATAGTACTTTTCGTATCTTCCACGCGCCGGATAAGGATAGGTCGTGCGTATACCACGGTTGCGTATAGTTATAGGCAATATTCTCCTGTTGATTGTAGCGCTCACCGACATAGATAAAACTGTAGTTCAGCGAGTAGCCTTTCCAAGTCAGCATCCCTATTGCCGAACCGCTATGCCAAGGGATATAGGGTATCTGATGCCCATAATACGAGTCGTTCGGGTCGGTCACATCGATAGCCTTTTGGTAGGTATACTGCACCTTTGCCGTAAGGGCTATGTCGTAAGGGAACTGCAGGGTCATCTGCGCTGTTGCATCCACACCGTGTATCTTCACCAAACCCAAGTTCATCATTGTCCAACGGAACTGTTGTCCTTTGGGATAGGCAATAATCTTGTCCTTTACCTTGTTGTAATAGACATCGACAGCGATGTTGAAGTGATGGAACACCTGACGGGGCTTTAAGTAGTCGTAACTGATGCCCACATCGTGCTGCACCGATAACTCAGGCTTCAAGTAGGCATTACCCATATCGGTATAATACAAGTCGTTGAAGGTTGGGTAGCGGTACGCCTGCTTATAGAACGCATTGAGACGGAGGTTGATACGTTTGAAGGGTTTATACGACAAGAACACGCCTGGGGTAAACTTATACTTATTGGGGGCTTCATCTCGGTCTCGTGCTTCCTCGTTGACGAAGGTACCTAAGATACTGGCTTGGACACGCAGATAATCGTATACATTGAAGGCTGTTGCCAAGGCTAACCAATGGGAGAAGCGGGATGCGTTCACATACTCTGATAGTCCGTTCCACTGTAGGTCATAGGAGAGCGAGACATCCCACCAGTTGAAGATAGCCACTTTGTTTGCCCACGAGAGGTATGCCTCTTGTTGGTTATAGGTGTTATCGACCTTCTGCAGTTTGGCATCGTTGTTCACATAGCGGGTATGGTCGTAGGCATACTTAGCATTCACCTTGACCGACCACCGGTTGAAGAACTCGTCCTGCCAAGTAGACTGCAGGAACATATCCCTATCCCATAGGCGTTCGCCACTGCGCCATACGTTATTCACTATTGCGCCAGGAATGCCTCGTTCGGAGTTGTAATAGTATCCCTGCAGTTTCCAATAACCTGTGGTAGAGTAGTAATAGTTCAGTCCAGCCTCCACCCTTGCGGCATTGACATCGCCGTTCTGCCGCACGGCAGTGGTATCGTACGCCACCTCACCCGAAGGCGTCACGCGCCGGTAACGGAACTTATACTTACCGTTGGAGTGTACGACTTCGGCGTTCATGCTAAGGCTCAACTGGTCGGTTAACTTCGCATCGAAAAGCAAAGAGGGATTGACGAGGGCGAACGAGCCTGCCTTGAGTCCGGCTCTTACATGCACTCGTTTTCCGTCTTCGAACTTAGGTTTACGGGAAGTGAGATAGATACTTCCAGCCGAACCAAACTCTCGGGCACTCTGGAAGATGTCGCTTTTCTGCCCGTTATAAAGGGCGATGTCGTCGATGTTCTCCAAGGAGTATTTTCCTAAGTCGACTTGTCCATTCTGTGCGTTACCCAACTGGATACCGTTGTAATAGACCCCAATATGGCTGCTACCAAGGGAACGGACATTGACGGTCTTGATACCGCCTACGCCGCCATAGTCTTTTATCTGTACCCCCGAGAAATAGCGGATAGCATCTGCCACTGAGAGGGTGTTCATCTGCTCCAGTGCCTTGCCCTCCAAACGCTGCGGACGGATGATGTCTTTGTCCTTATAACGAGCGGTGACGGTCACTTCTTGTAGGTCTAACTGCCGCAGCAGGGAGTCCTGCATAGCCTTCTCCCGACTGGACACAGTGACCGAGTCTGCAGTTGTTTGCGCCACCACAGACACCCACCCAAGGGCGCAGATACATAATATGGACGATAGTCTTCTGAGTGTCATAGACTCCAGTCCTCGGGAGTGTTCGACTGCCGATGTTTTCTCTTTCTATCGGCACAACTGGCAGGTCTTCTGACTTATCGCACATCGCTCCGCACCTTCCCAAGGACCGCTTGCATCCGTGTAAGGATACAATACCTCAGTGGCATAGAGTTGGAGAATGTTAGGCGAAATACAGCAGCGGGTCTGTAGCGGAATCGCACCTCTTTCCCTTAACCAATTGCGCTGCAAAGGTACGGGGATTTCTGGATATATGCAAATCGATGACGGTTTCCTTAGGGCAACCGCATCAAGGCGAGTCAGACACCCCACCAAGCAGGCTTTGCGGGGACCCCGTAAGCGCCCACGTCCCCAAACAACGCATACACAAACGGGTCTGGCGACCCGAACGACACGAGGGC
>CAVJQD010000088.1:0-9140 GCA_963651555.1 uncultured Clostridium sp.
ATCTACTAAATAAAATTCCACAAATCATCTCAAAAGCAATTTTTAGAACATCCCAATACACAAATCGGCATTTGTCAAGGACGCGCGTCCCAAAAATTTCTGATGGTGAGGACGCGCGTCCTCAATTTTGATATAATAATGTGTAGGTCAATGAATTAGATTGACTAAAAAAATGAATATTTTTTCTTGAGGGTCTAGCTATTCTAGTTTGGTTAGTGGATTATAGAGAGGGGGAATTGGAGGGAAAAAATTGGGGAGAGGACTCGGTAAGATATCGGAGTGCTAGGGTAGTGCTAGGGATATGGTAGGGATATGGTAGGGTTATGGTAGGGTTATACGCTCGACATTTGTCGTACTGATTACCTACAGATGACTTACTGATTACCTACTGATGACCTGCTGATGACTTACTGATGACTTACTGATGACCTGCTGATGGGGGAGTTTATGGGCACACGGAGGGGGCTCCCTCGCGCGGGAGTTTTTGGGGATTGGGCTATTATTGTTGAAGGATTACGGTGTTATTGTTTGAGGACTTTGGTGGTGGAGGCGGTGGTGCCGTTGGATAGATAGAGCAGGTATAGCCCGTTGTTAGCAGCGGAGAGGTCGATGTCGGTTGTGTTGCGTGCCGAGGTTACCAGTTGACCTGCGATGTTATACACCTGCACGGCGAGGGGATCTGAGAAATAGACCTTGCCGGTGGTGAGGGTTGGATAGACACTAAAGGCACTCTCGTCGGTGGTTATATTGGTGAGAGCGGTGGTAAAGTCGTAAGCGGTAGGCACTTGCGGGAGGGCATACTGCTGCTTGGTGAAGATACGGAGTTCACCTGGCATGAGGTTAATCGTTCCGGTGCGTTGGAGTGTACCGGCGAAATAGTCGTACCATCGGCCATTGGAGAGGCGGACCGTATTGACATCGACGGGCGAGAAGTTGCCCACGATGAAGATGGTGCTATCACCGTTACCCCATGTGATGGAGCGGATGGCGGTAGTACCGATGCTGACGCTGGTGGGGTCGCCTTGGAATATCTCGGGCGCCAGTTGCGTACGCAGTTGTATGAGTTGCGCCACTTTCTGGTACTGCTGCATACGCAGTCCGCCTTTGAGCCAGCCGAGTGCTTCGGGCTGTTCCTTGATAGAGCAACGGTTGTCGCTATTGATGGTGCTGCTGCCACGGGTGGAGTTGATGCTGTAGTCGTAGCCCAACTCGTTCCATTGCCATATCATGTGGGAGCCATTGAGCAGAAGGTTAAACGCAAGGTTGAGTGGGACACGGGAGAGGCGTGCGGTCTCGTTGTTTTTGATAGTGTCTACCCCACTCTTCTTGGCTTGGTAGAAGTTGCGTTCTTCGTCGTGAGACTCGCAGTAACTGACATAGCCGTCTTGGTTAGCGGAGGTGAAAGAGGACGAACTATAACTACCCATAGCCGACTTGGAGTAGGCATCGTTGGTGTTGTTCCAGCAGAGCATACCGCTACGTATGAGTTCGGGTCGCTCGGAGGACATCTTATCACCCCAGTGTTCGAGGATGAAGTACGCGCCAGGCGATACGGCTTGTACGCCTTCGGTATAGTAGTGCTTGATATTAGCGATACGGTTAGTGCAGTCGGGGCCACAGAAGCCGTGGGAGAGGTCCATACGGAAACCGTCGACATGGAACTCCTCGAGCCAGTAGTTCAAGCAGCGAGTGAACATCTTTTTGGTCTCGGGAAAGTCGTGGTTCCAGTCCTCATAGACATTGTCGGAGTGTGGGGCAGTGACATTGAACCAAGGGTTCTGCGCGAGGTCGGTACCATAGGGGTAGAGTTTGTTCTGCGGGTTCAGTCCGGTGGCATGATTGAAGACCATATCAAGGATAACGGCGATGCCTCGTTGGTGGCACTCATCGATGAAGGTCTTTATCTGGTTCTCTGTGCCATAGGCTTTGTCGAATGCGAAGTAATGCGTAGGCGAGTAGCCCCAGTTGTAGTTGCCCTCGAACTCGCATATAGGCATCAGTTCGATGGCGTTGACACCGAGGTTCTGCAGGTAGTCTAACCGTTGTCGCACACCTTCGATGGTGCGGGTGATGGTATAGTCATATACCCACATCTCGTAGATGATGAGGTTGTTCTTGTCGGGGCGTTGGAAGTGCAGGGTGGCATCGCTCCATTGGAACTCGGGCTTAGCCGTTTGCAGGACAGACACATATCCGTCGCCGGCAGCGGGGTACGGTTTCAAGGTAGGGTCAACCTTACGAGGCTCGTAGGAGTCGTTGGGGTGCAGCACCTTGGTGGAGTAGCCGTCGGATATCTTCACCAGTTTGCCATCGGCACGCACGACCCAATACTGATAGGCATACTCTTTCTGGGGCATGAGGTTATCAATCTCTACCCAGAAATAGTTGCTATCACGGTACATTGGATAGGCTTTACTGAGGTCCCAATCGTTGAAGTCACCCAAGACATAGACGGCTTTGGCAGGTTCTGTCTTGCTGGCGGCATAGGTGCAGAGCGTCACTTTGGTATCGTCGTCGGGGTCGTAGTAGATACCCATCTCTTTTTTCCCTTCGGGTCGGGGTTTCACAATGGTAGCACCCATCACGGTAACGGAGACAGAGTCACGCTTACTCTCTTCGGCTGCAGTGGCGGTGAAATAGACTGTGTAGGTACCCGTATTAGCGAACGTGATGGTATGGGTGAGGGCTGTGCCCGTGGTGGTATATTGGACGGTATTTCCCACTGCGAGCGAGAGGGAAGCGTTCTCGGAGGAGGCGCATACGAAGGTGAGGCTGTCGCCGGCGGTGAGCATCACACTATTGTCGGATGGGGTATTTATCTTGGCCACCAGACCTGCATCGACAAGGTCGACAAAGATGTCGCCACCATCGCTGGTCTTGCCTTCGAGGCTACCGTTGGGACCATCGTTAAAGACAAAAGCCATGCTTTTTATCTCCTCGGTCTCGGGACAACCGTAGAAGGTGTAGATATTGGGGATAGTCAGTTGCCAGTAAGTGCCGACCTTAGTCATCTTGTACTTTGAGTTATTCTCTCGCCATGAAGTGCCAACATACTTCCAGTCGGACTTAGAGGTTGACTTGGAAGTGATGAGTCCGGTGTGCGCATAACAAGCCGTGGCAGAAGCCATACCTTTGTTGCCGGCGGTAGGGTCGAAGGTCACGATAATCTCGCCCTTATAGCCTTTGACAATGAAGGCAGGGGTGGTAGTTACTTGTGCCAAGAGGGTGTTGGCAACGAGAGTCAGTGCAAGAATGATGATAGGTCGTTTCATAAAACAGGAAAGACGCCTCTAAGGCAGACCTTAGAGGCGTCTTGGATAAGGTTGATTATTTCTTAATAAAGAGCAGTGTGCTAAATTGGTTAGCGGTGCTGGCATGTAGGATATACATGCCTGCAGCCATGCCGTCTAAGGAGAGTTGGTCGGAACCGCTATTGTCGCGCATCAATAGTTCGCCAGTGAGGCTATATACCTCCACTTGTTGGATAGCGGAAGGCGATTGCATATAGAGCACATTATCTACAGGGTTAGGATAGATGCTGATAGCCGCCTCGTGCTCCACATTATCGACAGCAGTAGGTTGTTGGCACTCAGGCTCTAACTTCTCTGCACCGCCTGCCCAAGAGTAACATACATCCTCGTCGGTGGTGAGGTCGCTGGTCTGTTCTTTATTGTTATTGAAGATGAAGTTCACCTCTTTGATGGTAGCATCGAAGGTGTAGGAGTACCAACCTTCTGCATCAGCCGTGATAGCGGTGCCAGGCCACTTGCCTAAGTACTCTGTCTTCTTGGCATCGGTGCTCCATGCATAGAGATAGCACTTAGTCCAACTTGCCGGTTTCCAGAACCGCACAGTGATAGGTGTGGACTGTGGCTCTTTGTAGGTATAGGTGCAAGTCTGCACGGCACTCGAAGCCGTTCCTGCGACGGCATACGCCTTCAGGGTGGTGGTCTCTTTGATGGTGATAGCCGAGGTATAGGTCAGTCGTGTCGATGAGGTAGTAGGGTCGGAGCCATCGAGGGTATAATAGATAGTGCTTGTGCCCGAACCGCCTACGGCTTTGATGGTTACCTTGATACCGTTGGTAGCATCTTTGAAGGTAGAACTACCTGGGGTAATCATCACTGTAGGTGCGACAGGACTATTGGTTTTGTAATAGACGGCATAGTTTGTACCTTTGTCGGCAAGGGTGTAGCCACTCGGTGTGGTGTTGTAGCCACTGTTCGGACCTAGGAACAGTTTGATGCTACCGTTTGTACCAGTGATAGTAGCCTTATAATAGCCACTGCCAGTCTCATCGCTTACGGAACTCTCGCTATGTACGCCTGCGGCTTTGCGGGCAAGAATCATAGCACCCAGATGTGCTTTGTGCTTTACCCAGTGAGGATAGAACACGCAAGGTACGCCTGGCATCGAGAGGATATAGGCATTGGCTTGCAGCACCTTGTCGTCGTATTTCATACCATTGCCCGAACCGCAGAACTCGGCATCGGTGGAGCGTCCGAATGTGTCGTGATTATCGATGAAGGTGACGGCATACTTACCTTTGCCTAAACCTAATAGACCTGCACCTTTGCACTTGGTGTAGTCGCCTGAGGCAATACCTTGGTTGAACACTGTGAACTTCGTTGCAAAGTCGAAGGTGAGGGTGCTATTGCTGGTCTGACTGATATAGGAGGACAGGTTGCTTGGGTCGCCGTTGTAGAACTCGGTGACGGAGAAGTAGTTCTTGGAGGCAGTGTTATACATTGCGATATACTTGCCAAGGAATCCTTGGGCATAGTCGTAGCGCCAACCGTCGTAGCCTATCTCGTTCTTAAGGAAGAGAAGGTACGCTTTTATCATGTTCTGCACATTGGTGTTGCTGTGGTCCCAGTCACGTGCATCGGCATAGTTGGCATAACCATTGTAGCCTGCATCGTTGTTACCGGTAGCCGTTCCCTTGCAACTGCCCGAAGAAGAAGAGTTCACCTCGTCGTCCTTGCAAATCCATGAGGCATCGGGTTGGAAAGAACCGTAAGAGCCAAAGTCGAGCGGGAAGTAGTCGCACCAAGTCGATACATTACCTGCATGGTTGACCACGATGTCGGCAATGACCTTCGTGTCGTAACTATGCAGTTGTTCAATCAGCAGTTCGAGGTTAGTGCGTGTGCCCCATGAGTTGTTCTGGTTGGAGTACTGACGAGGTATATAACCTGTGCCATCGGCTTTTGCCGAAGGTGGAAGCCAAACGAGGTCGAAGTAAGTACCTATCTCGCTGCTTATTGCTTGCAGGTCGGTCCACTTGGTTGTACCATAGGTACCGCTCTTGTACGAGTCCCAATAGAAGGCTTGCAGCATGACATCGGGACATTTGGCCGGTACCGACGACTGATAGTCGCGTGAGGTATCCTCGGTCGTGTCGTCCCCTGTGGTGTCTCCGCCTGTGGTATCACCGCCGGTTGTATCGCCACCTGTGCTGCCACCTTCGCTACTGGAGGAGCAGTTGCTGCCAGAACCGATGTAGACAAGGTCATCGTTATACGCAAGTTTGAGGTAGATGTTATAGCACCCTGCCTTGCTGCACTTGATACCGGTAGTCGTGGCCGTGAAACCAGCAACGCTATATCCGTCAAGCTTCGTGACAGCCCAAGCGGTAGCATTGTCGTTGTCGTAGAAAGTGATGATGTCGCCTGCAGAGAGTGGGACGTTGGAGGCTGCATATTGTGTGCGATTATCGGCGTCTTTTGTACCTACGGCATACGCAGGATAATCGGTTGTACCGTTCACACGAACAGAGTAACTATCCGCCAAGGTGACGGTAGAGATGCACAAGAGTGCTACTAACCAAAGAGTAGAGAGTCTTTTCATTGTACTTACATAAAAGGTTAATCCGCTGCAAATGTACGGTATTTCCCGTGAAAAACGAATACCTCTTGCGCTGAATGGTCGAATTAGGCGGATGAATGGGAGAATAATGACCTTGGACTGCACACGGCGCAATCCAAGGCTATTATGTAGTATAGAAGACTATACCTGCACCAAACAAATGCACTTTTCGCCGAAATCTGCACTTTTTTGGTGCATTTTCTTGCGCTCATCGCTCTTATTTCCCCCCGCTCGTTCCCGTGCCGCCACCCATACGAGCGGCTTCGTCAACGTTGCCTACATTGCGGTGTTTGACGTATTGTTGCTGACCGAACATCCACGTGAGCGAAAGCGACACGCGCGAGAACCGCCCTTCCCAGGAGTTGATAGAGGAGCAACCCTCAGCCTGATTGAGTGCCGTATCGGTGCTTTTCATCGACCGCAGCAGGTCTTGTGCGTCGAGACTCAGTATCACGCCCCGCTCCTTCCACTGCTTGCGGACGGACGCTCCCATGTAATAGAACCCATTATTGCGGTAATATCCCCCAATCGACGGCGCCGAGTACATACCATCCACAGCAATCGTCCACTCCTTCGGCAGGTAAGCCGTCAGCGTCGCACTGCCGTAACCACCGTGACATCTCTGGTCCACACTCTTGTCGTACGCCTTGTTTATCTCGTACGAATACCCCGCATAGAGCGTCAGCGCAAGCCATGCACCGGCTATCTCCCGAGACCCATCCTCGCCCGTGGCGAACTTTGGCACAAGCGGTAACTCGGTCAACGAGAGATTAACCCCGTGCCGTGTGTAGGTACCGAAGTTCACATACCGCACCCTACTGTCGCCGTTGGGCAACACCTCCGGCTGCGAAGCGTGGTCATCGACGGTGTGCGAAAAGTCAAACCCCAGCGACACATACTGCGAATACCCGAAGTTAACATTGACCTGATGCGTGTAAGACGGCTTCAAATCAGGGTTTCCCTCGGTATAAGAGTGCGTACTGGAGTAGGAACGGAACGGATTAAGTTCCCAATAACTCGGCCTATTGATACGACGAGTGTACGACATGTCCATGCTCCAGTCCTTTGTAGGATTGTATCCAAAGAAGGCTGTCGGAAATAAGTTAAAGTAATTACGGCTGGTCGTGCTGTCCGCTGATAGCCAGTTACCCTCGGAGTGTGTGAACTCACCCCGCAACCCCAACTTGGTATTGAAGTGCTCTCCAAACTGTTTCGCCACGGATATATACAGCGCTGCCACCTGTTCCGAGTAGTCGAAGTCGGAATGGGCCGTCGGACTCGTGTAGTCATTCAGCACGCTATCCGTCGTCATACGGTTGAACGTGTTGGACATTGCCCACTTCGCCCCCGCCTCTATCATGCCCGTCTGCCAGAAGGAAGTCTGGAAATCCACCTTCGCCGAGTAGATATCCACCGTCTGCTTCGTGTTGATAGTCAGTGCCGAATAGAGCGAATCACGCTTGTCTTCATACCTATTAAGGCTGTTCTGCCGACTCTCTCGCTGGTTATTATTGCGGTTATAATCAAGGTTAACCGTCATCTCTCGGCTGAGCGAGTCGTTGAACACATGCGTATAATTGAGGTTCGCCGAGTGCTGAGGGGAGTACACTCTCATGCTCGAACTGTTGACCGACGACGACACCTCCGCCCCATTAACCTGCGTATATCCCATCCCTCGCTCGGGCGACAACTGCTGATTGTAGATAACTATCGGCGCTTGAAAGATAAAACCAAGCGTGTTCTTCTTGTCGATAAACCAATCATTACCCACCTTCAACATGTAGTACTGGAACATACCATCGGCGTCCTCACTGTCGTAACGCTCCATTACGTCACCGCTCACGCTGTCTTTCACCACATTATCTGTCACCGTCTTGTTGCTCTGTTCCTGATATACCTGCGTAATCGACCCAAACGTATAGGTCTTCTCCGTCCGATAGTTGAGGTTCAGCGAGAACATATCTACGTTGTGCCACTGCCCTATCTCCTTCCACCACATGCCGCCGTAAGACGCTGATAACGACCCATTAAGACCCTTCATCATATTCTTACGCGTCTTGATATTGATTATTCCCCCTTGTCCTGCGGCGTCATATTTGGCTGACGGGTTGGTTATCACCTCTATCTTCTCTATCGTGCTCCCATCTGTCCCCTCCAACATCGCCTTCAACTGGTCGCCCGATAGGTTCGATGGACGACCGTCGATATACACCTCCACCGACTTACCATTGACCGTCACCCGTCCGTCCTTGTCCACATTAACACCTGGCGCCTTCTTCAGCAACTCCTTACTACTGTATCCCACCGAGAACGGCGAGTTCGCTACATCGAGGACTATCTTATCATATTGCCGCTCAATCAGTTGATGTCTCGCTTTCACCTCCACCTCGCCAAGCGTCTGACTCTCCTCCATAAGCGTGATAACAAGGTCTTTTGTACCCGATTTAACCGACTGACAACGAGTCTCATACCCCACAAACGACACCTTAAGCAGGTAATTCCCCGACCCTACCGACACTGCAAATGACCCGTCCTCACCACTGATGGCGCCCGTCACAAGGCTACTATCGCTCCGCAATACGCTCACCGTCGCATAAGAGATAGCCTCCCCCTGCGCATCTTGCACGCGCCCAGAGATGCCATTCTGACCCATTGCAACCGCCGACATAACCATCGCAACCAGCATCAACACCCCACGTTTCCTATTTCCTAAAACACTTCTAACCATTTCCATACTATCAATTTGCATTCAAATTCCCGCACGCAAAGGTACACCATTATTCCCATACCCACAATACTCCCACAATACTCCCACAGTCCTACCACAGTCCTACCACAGTCCTACCACTGTCCTACCACTGTCCTACCACAATACCCCCCGCCCACAATCTCCATTTCCCCCGCCTCCCCCGAGCGTATAACCCTACCACTTCCCTACCACTACCCTACCACTACCCTAGCACTCCTTTATCTTACCGATATCTTAAGCCGACTTTTCCCCACATTTTCCAACCTATGGCAAACGCATCAAAATAGCCGATTATTCATTGAGTTTATGATAATCATAGCCAATGAAAGCGACCTTACTGGGGACGAGCCCGCCTCGCCCGCGAAAAAATACTGCGCATTGTGAAGACGTGATTGTGGAGACGTGATTGTGGAGACGTGATTGTGAAGACGTGATTGTGGAGACGTGATTGTGGAGACGTGATTGTGAAGACGTGATTGTGGAGACGTGATTGTGAAGACGTGATTGTGGAGACGACACGCCC
>CAVJQD010000089.1:0-9131 GCA_963651555.1 uncultured Clostridium sp.
AAGCACTCAAAAAGTGATAAGACATCCCAGTTAGTAGTAATAAATTAAGAACGTGGAATTTTTAGAACATCCCAATAATATGAAAGCAAAAACTGTGACTCGTGTAATTGGCTCTATTGCGCGAACACTTCTCGGACTAGTGTTCATCTTCTCAGGATTCGTGAAAGCTGTCGACCCACTGGGTACAACCTACAAGATTGAAGACTACCTCACGGCTTTTGGGTCGTTTTTCACTACTTTTATCCCTGCAGCCGAAGTGTTTGCTTGGATCTTGATCGCTTTCGAGTTCTTGCTCGGTATTTGCCTGTTGTTCAATATCCGTACGCAAGTATGCAGTTGGCTTGCCCTGCTAATGATGTGCTTCATGACGCCACTAACGCTCTATATCGCACTCACCAATCCTGTCTCCGACTGCGGCTGCTTTGGCGATGCACTAGTGTTGTCGAACTGGGCAACCTTCTGGAAAAACATCGTACTCTTAGCTCTGGTCATCATCTTACTCCTGACCAAACGCTATATCCCGCAGACCTTCATCGGTCTGGCGGAGGGCTGTATATTCGGGTTCTTTGTGGTGGTATTGCTCTTTATCATGCTGTGGGGACGGCTCCGTCTCCCGATGATCGACTTCCGCCCATATAAGGTTGGCAATAACATCATTGAGTTGATGGAGATACCCGAAGATGCTGAACCCGATGAGTATAACACCACATTCATCTACGAGAAAGATGGGGTAGAGCAGGAGTTCACGCTCGACAACTACCCGAAAAATGACAGCACTTGGACCTTCGTCGACCAGAAATCCGTCCTCGTCAAGAAAGGCTACGAACCGCCTATCCACGACTTCGAGGTAATGACACTCGACTATGAAGATATCACCGACGATGTCCTCTACTCCGAAGACCCCGTCACGCTCGTCATTATGTACGACCTCCACAAAACCAATCGCCATCAACTATTCAAAGTGACGGCTCTCTTCTCCGAATGCCTAAGTCATGAGCAACCGTTCTATATCATCACAGGCTCTAGCACCGACGACATCGAGTCCTTCTGCGAAGAGATCTGCAAAGACGAGACAAGCAACGAACTGACACCGTTCAACCATCCCGAAGCAGTGTTCTGTACTTGCGATGGCGTGGCGCTGAAGACTATCGTACGCGCTAACCCAGGCGTGATAGTAATCCAAAACGGAGTCGTGATCGATAAGTATAATATGAGGAATAAGTAAGTAATATAAAATAAGTAACATAAAACATATAAGAAATGAGAACAAAAATGGTTGCAGGCAACTGGAAAATGAACAAGAACCTGCAAGAAGGTGTAGCCTTGGCTACCGAATTGAAAGAAGCAGTAAAGAACCCAAGTTGTGCCGTAGTGATAGGTACACCTTTCATCCATCTTGCCACGGTGGCAGCCTTGCTGAAAGATAGTCCTATCAAAGTCGCAGCCGAGAACTGTGCCAACCACGATAAGGGTGCATATACTGGTGAGGTAAGCGCTGAGATGGTTAAGTCAACCGGTGCCGAGTACTGTATCTTGGGTCACTCCGAACGTCGTGCTTATTATCACGAGGACTTCGCAATCTTGAAAGAGAAAGTGCAGTTGGCTTTGGCTAACGGATTGAAGGTTATATTCTGCATCGGCGAAGTGAAAGAAGAGCGTGAAGCCAACAAGCAAAACGAGGTAGTGAAAGCTCAATTGGAAGGCTCTGTGTTCAACTTGACCGCCGAAGAATGGAAGAACATTACCTTGGCTTACGAACCAGTATGGGCTATCGGTACAGGTCTTACCGCAACGCCTGCGCAAGCACAAGAGATTCATGCTTATATTCGTTCACTCGTAGCCGAGAAGTATGGTAAAGCTGTTGCCGACGATACTACCATCCTCTATGGCGGCAGTTGCAACGATAAGAACGCAGCCGAGTTATTCGCTAACCCTGATGTCGATGGTGGTTTGATCGGTGGCGCAGCCTTAGTAGCAGAGAAGTTCTTGGCTATCATCAACGCTCGCTAATCATGGCACTCATCAAGTCAGTCCGTGGGTTTACACCCGTTATCGGGAAAGACTGTTTTCTTGCAGAGAACGCAACAATCGTTGGTGATACCGTCATCGGCGATGGTTGCTCCATTTGGTTCAACGCTGTCCTCAGAGGCGATGTCAACTCTATCCGTCTCGGCAACCATGTGAACATACAAGACGGAGCCGTCCTGCATACCCTCTATCAGAAAAGCACTATCACCATTGGCGACTATGTGTCGGTTGGGCATAATGTCACTATCCACGGTGCCGATGTCCACGACTATGCCTTGATAGGTATGGGCTCCACCTTGCTCGATGGTGCAGAGGTAGGCGAAGGTGCCATCGTGGCAGCCGGCGCATTGGTGCTCAAGAATACCAAGATTGGTCCTTACGAAGTGTGGGGTGGCGTACCGGCCAAGTTTATCAAACATGCCGACCCCGAACAAACCAACGAGATCAACCGCAAGATTGCACATAACTATGCCATGTATGCTTCATGGTATAAGGAAGAACAAGAATAAGGGATGTTCTAAAAATTGCTTTTGAGATGATTTGTGGAATTTTATTTAGTAGATGGTTGGCTTGAACGAAGGAGCTTCGGGTTCCCTTCAAATCTACGATTTTAAGGGTGACAGCGTGCGAGCACTGTGACTGAGTGAAAGTCAAGCAGATACAAATAAAAACCGCAAAGCACTCAAAAAGTGATAAGACATCCCAGTTAGTAGTAATGAATTAAGAACGTGGAATTTTTAGAACATCCCATAAATATCATGTATAAAAGAGTATTACTAAAACTATCGGGCGAGTCCCTCATGGGTTCGCAGGCGTATGGCATCGATGCGGTGCGCCTCTCCGAGTATGCTCAGCAGATCAATGAGATTGCCGCAGCGGGCGTGCAAGTGGCAATAGTGATTGGTGGCGGAAACATCTTCCGTGGCTTATCAGGGGCACAAAAAGGCTTCGACCGTGTCAAAGGCGACCAGATGGGCATGTTGGCTACTGTCATCAACTCTCTTGCGCTTTCTTCCGCATTGCAGGCCATCGGGCAACCGGTGCGTGTCCTGACCTCCGTTCGTATGGAACCTATCGGCGAGTTCTACTCCAAAGATAAGGCTATGCGACTGCTTAGCAAAGGCAATGTGGTAATCGTTGCAGGCGGTACGGGTAACCCTTATTTCACTACCGACACAGGCTCTGCCCTGCGTGCTATCGAACTCGAAGCCGATGTCATGCTTAAAGGGACACGCGTAGATGGTATCTATACCGCTGACCCCGAGAAAGACCCAACGGCACAGAAGTTCACCGAGATCACCTACGACGAGATCTATAACCGCAACCTGCGAATCATGGACCTCACGGCTACCACCCTTTGTAAAGAAAATAATATGCCTATCTATGTCTTCGATATGGACTCCAACGGCAACCTGCTGCGTGTCATCCAAGGCGAGAAGATAGGTACATTGGTTAAACCTTAAATCATAAATAATTATATCTTATGTCTGAAATAACAAAACAAATCCAGAGTGAGAGTGAAGAACTGATGCAGTCCGCTGTCATGTTCTTAGAAGATGCCTTGGCACATATCCGTGCCGGCAAGGCTAGTACTCGTTTGCTTGACCCTATCCGCATCGATTACTATGGTTCGATGTCGCCTCTGGCTAATGTGGCTACTATCACCACACCAGATGCCCGCACCATCGTTATCCAACCGTGGGAGAAGAAGATGCTCTCCGAAATAGAGCGTGCTATCATCAACTCAAACTTGGGTCTTGCGCCATCAAACAACGGAGAAGTCATTCGTCTCTCCTTACCTCCTTTGACCGAGGACCGTCGTCGTGACCTTGCCAAACAGTGCCGCACCGAAGCTGAGAACGCTAAGGTCAGCGTGCGCAATGCCCGTCGTGATGCTATCGATAAGTTGAAGAAACAGATCAAAGAAGGTCTCCCCGAGGATGCCGAGAAAGATGCTGAGAACGAAGTGCAGAAACTGCACGATAAGTATGTGAAGCAGATTGAAGAACTTTTGGCATCGAAAGAGAAAGAGATAATGACGGTGTAAATGCTTCGGGAAAACGCTCCGATAAGGCGATATATACTCTCGTGCTGCCTTGGCTTCTTAGGCTTAGGTAGTACTTGTCTTGCGCAAAATCAAGACACCACGGTTTGGATCGTCCCCAATACCGTGCCATTAGATACACTCGTACAACCCACTAAGTGGCAGCGTTTTGTGGGTAAGATATCCGATCTGCATTTCCTTGCCGTACCGTCTATCTCCGTCTCGCCCGAGACCAGTTGGGCGTTCGGTGTGGCAGGGGCTTACTATTTCACGGCCAAAGGGCAATCCCGCCTCTCCGATGTCGGCTTCGATGCCGCTTACACGCTCCGCCATCAGTGGAATGTGAATGTCAACTCCACGATCTATCTCAACCATTGGCAGATATGGACGCGTGTGGGATATCGCAAGTACCCCGACTATTATTATGGACGTGGCAATCAATATGGCGAACGACAGAAGAACCCTATTGCCTACAATGCAAGTAATGCCTATCTCACCCTCCAACCGCAGTATAACATCGATAAGCATTGGAGCGTCGGTGGCAATGTGGTGCTCTATTACGATGATGCCAAGACCGAGACCGAACTTCCAGAACAGGTCGCCGGACTGAACGAGAAACTGCTGATGCTCGGTATCGGCGTCATCGCCTCCTACGATACTCGTGATGAGGTCTATTATCCATCCAAGGGACTGCTTGCCAAGATGATGCTGACGCATTATGAGTCGCCTCTCAATACCGACTACCGCATGGGCAAACTCAATCTCGACTTTCGCCATTATATAACGCTCCATCGCCAACTGATCTTTGCCTATCAGTTCCGCTCCGAGATGTCCTTTGGTAAGGATATACCTTATCAGATGCGCTCTATCTTAGGCGGACGAGACCTCGTGCGAGGTATACGGCAAGGCATGTTCTCCGATGATGCCTATTTTGCTTTGCAAGGCGAACTGCGTTACCCTATCTGGAAAGTGATACGTGGTACTTTCTTCTGCGGAATAGGTGATGTATATAATTTCTCCAACTGGCAATGGGCACGACCCAAAGTCGGCTATGGCGCAGGTCTGAGAGTGGCAATCAATAAGTCAAAGGTGAACATCCGCTTCGATGTGGCTCGCAATAACATCATCTCGTTCGGAAAGAGCGGTTGCTGGAGTTTCTACCTAACTATGAAGGAGGCTTTTTAGAACATCCCTAAAAAAGGTGTGAGAATATGATAGACGGAATCGTTGTGAAGACTACAGGTAGTTCGTATGGTGTCAAAACCGATACCGGCGAAGTGCTGAACTGCTTTGTGAAAGGTAACTTCCGTATCCGTGGAATACGGTCTACCAATCCCGTGGCAGTAGGCGACCGTGTGCAGGTCGATCAACAACCTGACGGCACCAACTGGATAGTCGACCTCGAAGACAGAAAGAACTATATCGTTCGCCGTGCAACGAATCTGAGTAAGTACTCGCATATCATAGCTGCCAATGTCGATCTCCTGGCACTCGTGGTAACCGTCAATCATCCTATCACCAGCCCTGTCTTTATCGACCGTTGTCTGGCTACGGCTGAGGCTTACCGTGTACCTACGTGCTTGTTGTTCAATAAGGTAGATCTTCTCAATGAAGAAGAGTTGGCACAGTTGCAGTCGCTTCGTCAGTTATATCAACAATTAGGCTATCCTGTCTATCTCATGGTGGCTAACCGACTTGGGCAAGAGAACGAAAACCAGTGTATTGGTAATGAACCCTTGACTGACTTGCAGACTATGCAGAACCTTTTTGCAGGTAAGACAGTCTTACTGTCGGGCAACTCGGGTGTAGGTAAGTCAACTCTGCTCAATGCGTTGGTAGGTCAGTCAGTGGCTAAGACCTCATCGATATCGGCTGCGCATAACAAGGGTATGCATACCACTACCTTCTCCGAGATGTACGACATACCGCAGGTGGGACATATCATCGACACTCCAGGTATCAAGGGCTTTGGTGTACTCGATATGCAGCGAGAGGAGGTCTCGCACTATTTCAAGGAGATCTTTGCTGTGGGACAAGGATGTCGTTTCTCTAACTGTACGCACACCATCGAACCACACTGTGCCGTCATTCATGCCGTCGAAAACGGACAGATTGCCTGGTCACGTTACAACAGCTACCTCTCCATCATCAACGACGCCGAAGAAAGCAAATACCGCTAGACCAGCATTGCTACCTCTCAATCCTAGACTATCAAACAACTAGACCATCTAGACCATCTAGATTCTTCAATTTTTCTTGCACGCAGTGCAATGGAGCCCCCGATAAAAAATAAAACCGCACGCTGTGCAAAGGAAATCTGCAGAGTAAAACAGAGTAAGCCTTCTTTTTCATTTCTTTCCTTTCCTTCATTTCTCTCGAGCGCAGCGAGAAGGAGATAATTTCAACCCTCGAAAAAGAAAAAATAACCATAAATCGCAAAAAAAATCTTTTTCTCTTGCACATATCAAAAACTTGCCTTACCTTTGCACCGCTTTTCGAGAAAGGGACTCTGTGGGGGAAGGTTGCATAGAGTCAGTACTTACGAAGAGCACCTGGTCCATTAGCTCAACTGAATAGAGTACCACACTACGGATGTGGGGGTTGCAGGTTTGAATCCTGCATGGATCACGGGGTTTGGAGGGGAAGGAGCCGCTGAGTTTTTCAGTGGTTCCTTCTTTTTTTTGTCCTCTATTTTTGTCCTTTGCCCCGTGAAACCCAGTGGGCAGAACAAGAATACCTTTTACGTTTGTGGAGACGACACGCCCTCGTGTCGTTCGGGTCGCCAGACCCGTTTGACCATGCTATGCCATGCACCCACACCGTAGAGACGGTATTTCATACCGTCTCTCAGAAAGATACTACGATTGTGGAGACGTGAAGCGAAGGCAGGTGTGAAGCACTGAGTCTGCTGAGCGAGTGGAATAATCGTTCGAGCCTTCGGCGAGATAAGAAGTCTAGTGGACTGAACAAGAATACCGTGTCGAGCCCCCATGTCGTTCGGGTCGCCAGACCCGTTTGACAATACTCTGCTTTATGACAATAATATCAAGAAATACGCAGCGCCGTTTATGGTCAATTAAAGACAATACACCGCAGGTGTCCGTTAAAAAACTCATCTCCCTTTTCTTTCATTTCCTTTATTTCTCGCTCGCACGCAGTGCGAGCAGGAGTCTTTTTGTTTCTTTGCCGCTTGCGGCAAGGAAAAGCCCCCACGCAGTGGCAAGGAGCTAAGAAGCCGCACGCAGTGCAAAGGAAAAAGTGTCCACGTTTTCGTCTATTTTCTGTAATTTTCGAACCCCTCTGCGCTTTCGTCCCTTTTCTTTAATTTTTTTGCACGCAGTGCAAAGGAACCCCCAAAACACGCACGCAGCGCGAGCAGAAAATAAAGGAAATCACTCCCGAATCCCCACTTTCTCCCGCTTACCCGCATTCACGAGTATATAGGTCCCCACAGGAAGCGTCTCTTTCCGTGCCGTCACCTCTTGACCTAAGACAGTGAACACCCGAGTGCCCTCGTCAAACAAGTCGATAGACTCTACCGCCTCTTCCAACGCCGTGGTCTTGCAGATACTGTTGAGTGCTGCGTAGGAAATCTCCCAGAAGTTACCCGTCGAATCGTTCGACGTATACTTAAACGCAAAACGCAGGTCATCCGTCAATGCCTCCGCAGGAAGATCCACGTCGCACTGACTCCATGTCGCAACCGAGTACTTAGGTATAGTCAACTGATGCCATGTCGCATCTCGTGGGTCGTCTACATTCGTATAATCGGTTGAGTACCACAATGTTTGCTTGGCTGTATAATCGCCGTTGCCGTTGTTCTTGTAGATGTTATGCTGGAACGAGATAGTCGCTGAACTCATATCCTTCAAGTCGAATGCGCGCGAGATAAGCCACGACTCCGTTGCCTTCTTGTTATAGCCATTGCAGCAAGCACCATATTTATTCGAGTACCACGAGGCTTCACTGCCCGATACTGTCCATGTGGTGAAATCACCCAATCCCGATGTGAAGTCTTGTGGTGCATTTATAGGTGTACACTCGTCGCTATCGGTGTCGGTGTCAGGAGTCGGTGTCTCCGACGACGACAGCGTCATACCCACGAGATATGGGTCATGGTCAGAGTACCAATAACTGCCATTCTTGCTTGTGCCCGTATTGATATGGCACACACCCGCGCCGGTTATCTGCTCCTGCATACTCTCGTTGGCAAACACATGGTCAATCAGCTGTTGCTCATTGGAATAAATATACGAATATGCCGTCGAATCTTCTCGCAGCAACTGCTCCACATAACCTTGGTCCACGATAGTCTGCAAAGGCGATTCATCGATACCGCAGTTTAAGTCACCCATGATCAGTATATCAGGGTCCAACGAAATTCTCTTCAGTGCCGTAACAAGGTCCGATGCATTGGCTTCTCTCTTCGCTTCGCCTTGGTCAGTCGTAGAGTCTTTTGCCTTGAAGTGGTTCATCGACAGCACAAAACGCTCGCCTGTAGCTATCTCCTCAAAACCCTGAATACGCATTGTATAACGATAGTAATACGACGACGTTGCCGAGATGTTCGACCCGTAAGGCTTTACCTTATCTTTGCGGTACATGAAACCCGACTTCACCATCTCCGAGGAAGAATAGACATTGTCGTCCTTCACATAAGCATAAATCTCTTGCCCCGCTGCTTCGTTCATGGCATTGGTCAGATAATGCATCACCGAATCGTTATTCTCCAACTCGCACATCGCATAGATATCCGCATCCAGTTCCCTAAAAGCAGTTACAATCTTATTCGTCTTGGTCTCTAACCCAGTAACAGTCGAGTAACCCGTTCGAGATGGGTCAATGTTCACAACGAAATAGTTACGCATATTCTGTCCGCATACTTTCAGTTGTCCCGATCCCACATCAGGTACGGTAACCGGAAAGGCGAGAACGATACTAATGGTAACTACCAAGGCAGCATAAAGAGAGAAATAACGTTTCATTATACTTCAGATTATAGGGTTGTTCTAAAAATTGCTTTTGAGATGATTTGTGGAATTTTATTTAGTAGATGGTT
>CAVJQD010000090.1:0-9010 GCA_963651555.1 uncultured Clostridium sp.
CTTTTTATTTCATTCCTTCTTTCTTTTTATTTCTCTGCCACGCAGTGGCAAGGAAAGCCCCCCCCCCCATTCACACACACACAGTGGCAAGGAAACACCCACCCCTACACAACGAAAGACGGACCTGCCTCACGGCAGATCCGTCCCTAAAAAAACCATTAAACGTTTTTCAACGTTCCAAACTACTACACTTATTCAAACGATTTCAATCTTTCGATTGCCCCATCGCTTGGTGAACCAGCTGGGGCTCGAACCCAGGACCCCATCCTTAAAAGGGATGTGCTCTACCTGCTGAGCTACTGATTCATGCTTCCGAAAAGCGACTGCAAAGGTAGACCTTTATTTTGATTTGTGCAATACTTTTGGGATATTTTTTTTGAAAAGATTTCTTATTCCACCCCTATCTCGCTGTTTCTTAGTGCAATATAAATTGTCTCGAAAATCCTCCCGCTTTCCTTTGCAACCCCAATTAAAATGACTATCTTTGCCGACAAATAGAATATCCCTAAGATTATATGATTACAATAGAGCAACTAAAAGATTTGCAGACCAGAGCAGATAAACTCTGCCACTATTTGGCTATCGACGAGAAACGAATTCAATTGGAAGAGGAAGAACTCCATACCCAAGCACCCGAGTTTTGGGACGACCCAAAGGCTGCCGAGGCGCAGATGCGTAAGGTTAAGGGACTGAAAGCATGGATCGAAGGCTACGAAGGCGTACGCAAGGCTATCGAGGAACTCAACCTCGCCTTCGACTTCTATAAAGACGAAGTCGCCACCGAGCAAGAGGTCGACGATGCCTATGCCAAGGCGCAGAAGGAGGTAGAGAACCTCGAGATGAAGAATATGTTGTCCCACGAAGAAGACCAGATGTCCGCTGTCCTCAAGATTGTTGCAGGTGCGGGCGGCACCGAGGCGCAAGACTGGGCAGACATGCTCTTCCGTATGTATATGCGCTACTGCGAGAAACATAACTATAAGACCGAGATAAGCAACCTGCAAGAAGGCGAAGAAGCCGGCATCAAGACCGTCACCTTTAAGGTCGAAGGCGACATGGCGTACGGCTACCTGAAGAGCGAGAACGGTGTACACCGCTTAGTGCGCGTCTCCCCCTACAACGCCCAAGGCAAGCGCATGACTTCTTTCTCCTCTGTCTTCGTTGTACCCCTTATTGATGATACCATCGAGATAGAAGTCAACCCAGCAGGCATCAGTTGGGATACTTTCCGAAGTTCCGGTGCGGGTGGACAGAATGTCAATAAGGTCGAGTCCGGTGTCCGTCTGCACTATAAGTTCAAGAACCCCCTCACTAACCTCGACGATGAGATAGTGATCGAGAACACCGAGACCCGTGACCAACCTAAGAACCGAGAGAACGCCCTCCGACTGCTGCGTAGCCAGTTGTATGAGTTGGAACTTGAGAAACGCCGCCAGGCGCAGGCTAAGGTCGAGGCAGGCAAGAAAAAGATAGAGTGGGGTAGCCAGATCCGCAGTTATGTCTTCGATGACCGACGCGTGAAAGACCACCGTACTAACTACCAAACAAGCAATGTAGGCGCAGTGATGGACGGCGACATCGACGGCTTCATCAAGGCTTACTTAATGGAATTCCCTGATTAACAGTAACGATTAAGAAAAAGATTATGAAAAGACTAATGATATTACTCTCGGCAACACTCCTTGTTGCCACGCTCTCGGCACAAGAGCCGGACACCCTACAGCAGAAGGCCGACAGTGGCTTTGTGTTCACTACCATACACGCCAATCCTATCACCTCAGTAAAGAACCAGTTCAAGAGTTCCACCTGCTGGAGCTTCTCCTCTTTGGCACTCATAGAGTCCGAACTGCTTCGTATGGGCAAAGGCGAATACGACCTAAGCGAGATGTTCGTCGTCCACCACACCATGCAAGACCGTGCCAAGAACTTCGTCCGTTATCACGGCGACTCGTCCTTCTCCCCTGGTGGTAGTTTCGCCGATATGCTTTACTGCCTCAAGAACTATGGTATCGTGCCTCAAGATGCTATGCCTGGTATCATGTACGGTGACTCCCTCCCCAATCATGCTGAGTTAGACGCCGTTGCAGGCGCAGTGGTACGTGCTATTGCTAATGGCAACTGGAAGAAACTATCCCCCGTCTGGCAACAAGCCGTAGAGGCTATCTACGATGTCTACCTCGGGAAGTGCCCAGAGAAGTTCACGTACAACGGCAAGGAATATACCCCACAATCGTTCTTCGAGATGTTAGGTATCAATACCGACGACTATGTCTCCCTCACGTCCTACACCCACCATCCCTTCTACACCTCCTTTGCCTTGGAGATACAGGACAACTGGCGACAGTCCCTCAGTTATAACCTACCTATCGACGAACTGATGCAGGTCTTCGATTATGCCGTCAACAACGGATACACCATTGCTTGGGGTGCCGATGTCAGCGAGATAGGCTTCACACGCAAAGGTATAGGCGTCATGCCCGATGCCGACCATGGTGCCGACCTTACCGGTTCCGATATGGCTCATTGGTTAGGGTTGAGCGATGCCGACAAACGTGCTGAACTGACCAAAGCGCCCCTGCCCGAGATACAAGTGACACAAGAGATGCGACAGACCGCCTTCGACAACTGGGAGACAACCGACGACCACGGCATGCTAATCTTTGGTATTGCTAACGACCAGAACGGCAAACCCTATTACATGGTCAAGAACTCATGGGGTACACAGCGTAGCGACTACCAAGGTATTTGGTATGTCAGCCAAGCCTTTGCTAAGTACAAGACCATGAATATCGTCCTCCATAAGAACGCTATACCTAAGGACATCCGTAAAAAACTTGGCATAAAATGAAAGTCTCGACGGTAATAAAACAGATGTTCTACCTCCCTTGGTGGTTCATCCGCGCTAAGTTCTTTGGACGCACTGCGCCCTTGCAGACCGTCTTGTTCATAACCGACAAGTGTAACCTGCGCTGCAAGCACTGCTCTGTATACCAGACCGAGAATATCCATATCATGACCTTCGACCAAGTGTGCGAACAGTTGCGTTATTCCTACAACCTTGGTTCCCGTTTCGTTGACATTGAAGGAGGCGAGACTACCTTATGGCGGGACGGAGAGAAGACCGTCAACGACATCATTGATGCTGCACACAAGATAGGTTTCTACACCGTCACTATCACCACCAATGCCCAGCAAGACATATCATGGGTGCGTGCCGATAGCCTCTGGGTAAGCATGGATGGAGTAGGGCAATACCACGATGCTATTCGTGGGATAGGTACCTTCGCCCGTCTTGAACATAACATTGAGACCTCCAATCTGCCACACCTCAGTGTGAACATGGTGGTGAATAAACTCAACTACACCTGCCTAAAGGATGCACTCGAGTATGCCCATACCAACCCCTTCATTGAGCAGATATCGATTAACTTCCACACCCCCTTCCCTGGTACGGAGTACTTGGCACTCGACAAAGACACCCAAAACAACTGTATCGATACCGTCATCGCCTACAAGAAGAAAGGTTACCCTATCATGAACTCCTATTCGGGATTGCGCAAGATGAAAGTCATCGACCAGATAAAGAAACACTGTTGGGTAACAAGTTTCGTCTATGCCGATGGCTCTCGGGGCTATTGTGCGGCTATGAACACCGATATCTGCAACCGCTGCGGACTCTGTATGTCAGGAGAGATGGCTTCTGTCTTTAACTTCTGCCCCGACACTATCCTCGCCGGACTTAAACTAAGAAAATAACAACCCTCCATATAACTAACCTCAAGAAATGAACTTCACTCACCTACACGTCCACTCTCACTATTCCACCCTCGACGGTATGTCGAAGGTACCCGACCTCGTAAAGAAATGCCAACGATGCGGCATGAACAGTATGGCGCTTACCGACCATGGTAATATGTTCGGTATCAAAGAGTTCCTCGATGTCTGCAAGAAAGTAAATAAAGCCCCTGGCGCTGCTGTCAAGGCTTGCAAAGAGAATATCCAGAAGTGCGAGGAACAGATTGCTAAGTTACCCGAATTAGAAGAAAAACTGACGACCGTAACTGATGAGAACGAGAAAAGTGCACTCGAGACAAAGATAGCCGATGCTAAGAAAGCCGAACAAAAACTGCCTGAGTATCAGACCCAGTTGGTCGACTTAGAGCAGAAAGCCGCTAACTATATACCCTTCAAACCGATTGTAGGTACCGAGGCTTACTGTGCCCGCCGTAGCCGGTTAGATAAAGACAAGTCCGTAATGATGAAAGGCGAGGATGGGCGTGAGCGTTCCGTCGACCGTAGTGGATGGCATCTTATCCTCTTGGCTAAGAACATGACCGGCTATCGAAACCTTTGTAAGTTAGCCAGTTATGCCTATATCGATGGCTTCTACGACCGCCCGCGTATCGATAAAGAACTGCTAGAGCAGTATCACGAAGGCTTGATTGTCTCCTCCGCCTGCTTAGGTGGAGAGTTGCCACAACTCATCCTGCAAGGCAAAGTCGATGAGGCAGAGAAGTCCATTCAATGGTTTAAGTCTATCTTTGGAGACGACTACTACATCGAACTACAGCGGCATAAGACCGACAAGCCTTTCGGTGACCAGACTACCTACCAGAAGCAGATGAAGGTCAACCCCGTGCTGATAGAACTTGCCCGTAAGACCAATACCAAGATTATCTGCACCAACGATGTCCACTTCGTCGAGGAAGAGCACGCCGAGGCGCACGACCGTTTGATCTGTGTCTCGACCAACAAAGACTACAACGATGTGAACCGTATGCACTATACCAAACAAGAGTGGTTGAAGACACCCGAGGAGATGGCGGAGATATTCAGCGACCTACCCGAGGCGTTAGAGAACACCCAAGAGATTGCCGATAAGGTAGAGGTATACGATATCGACTCTGCACCTATCATGCCTAAGTTCGACATCCCCGAGTCGTTTGGCACCGAGGAAGAGTATCGCACAAAGTTCACCGAGAAGGACCTCTTCGACGAGTTCACGCAGGATGAACACCATCAAGTGGTATTGTCACAAGAGGCTGCCGAGAAGAAGATTACTACCTTAGGCGGATACAATGCCTTATATCGTATTAAGTTGGAAGCCGACTACCTCGCCTCGCTTACTTGGAAAGGTGCACACGAACGCTATGGCGAAAACCTTACCAAAGAACAAGAAGAGCGTATCACCTTCGAACTGCATGTAATGAAGACCATGGGTTTCCCTGGCTACTTCCTTATCGTCATGGATTATATCCGTGCCGCACGAGAAGAACTGAATGTGTCTGTCGGTCCAGGACGTGGTAGTGCTGCCGGTAGTGTGGTTGCCTACTGTCTACATATAACCGATGTCGACCCACTCGAGTACGACCTGCTGTTCGAGCGTTTCCTGAATCCCGACCGTATATCCTTGCCTGATATCGATGTCGACTTCGATGATGCGGGACGTGGACGAGTAATCGATTGGGTAGTCAATAAGTATGGCAAGACCCATGTGGCACATATCATCACCTATTCCACCATGGCAACAAAGGCTGTGATTGCCGACATGGGTCGTGTCCAAGGTGTGCCGCTCAGTGTCGTAACCGACATAAAGAAACTCATCCCAGAAAAGAGTTTGGGAAAAGATGAGAACGATAAGGATATCGAAGTGACTATCCCTAACTGCTTTAAGCATTTGCCAGCCTTTAGGGATTACAAGAACCATCCCGACCAAAAGGTAAGAGACACTTTGCATTATGCCGAAGAACTGGAAGACACTATCCGTGGTATCGGTATCCATGCCTGCGGACTGATCATTGGTGCCGACGACTTGACGAAGTTTGCACCCTTGGCTACCGTCAAAGACCCAAGTACCGGACAAGACCAGTTGGTTACGCAATACGATGGACATGTCGTAGAGTCTGTCGGACTAATCAAGATGGACTTCCTCGGACTCAAGACCCTTACCATCATCAAAGAAGCACTGAGCAATATAGAGAAGTCAAAGGGTGAAAAGATAGACATCAATGGAATATCTATCACAGACAAGGCTACATACAAACTTTTCCAAGAAGGACGAACAATAGCCGTGTTCCAATACGAGTCCCCTGGTATGCAGAAGAACCTGCGTGAACTGAAGCCTACCGTGATTGGGGACCTTATAGCCATGAACGCTCTGTATCGACCAGGTCCTATGAACTATATCCCTACCTTCATCAGGCGTAAACAAGGACGTGAACCTATCACCTACGACCTGCCCTGCATGGAGAAGTACCTCAAAGAGACCTACGGCGTCACCGTCTACCAAGAGCAAGTCATGCTTCTCTCTCGACTCATAGCAGGCTTCACCCGGGGCGAGAGCGACCAGTTGCGTAAGGCGATGGGTAAGAAACTGACGGTCTTGCTGAACGCTCTCTATCCTAAGTTTATCGAAGGCGGAAAGAAGAACGGACACGACCCAAAGATATTGGATAAGATATGGAAAGACTGGCAAGAGTTTGCTAAGTACGCCTTCAACAAGTCGCACTCTACCTGTTATGCTTGGGTGGCTTACCAGACAGCCTACCTCAAAGCACACTATCCTGCCGAGTTCATGGCAGCCAACCTTACCGTATCCAAAGATAACATCACCGATGTCACTAAGTTCATGGACGAGTGCAAGGCATTAGGCTTAAAGGTATTGAGCCCCGATGTGAACGAGTCCGACATGAACTTCACTGTCAATAAGGAAGGGCACATCCGTTTTGGCTTAGGCGGTATCAAAGGTGTAGGCGAGGCTGCCGTCCAACATATTGTCGCCGAACGTAATGCACACGGCGAGTATAAGAGCGTGTTCGACTTCTTAGAGCGTGTCAACCTACAAGCCTGCAACCGTAAGACCATCGAGAACCTTATCCTTTCAGGCGCTTTCGACTGCTTCAAAGACTACTCTCGGGAACAACTGACTGCTGTGAACGCTAAAGGTGAGAGCATATTAGATAACCTCGTCCGCTATGGTAATGCCTACCAGAACGCAAAACGAGAAAACGCTGCCTCTCTGTTTGGCGACTTTGGAGCAGATAGTAGCGTTGAGATAAAACACCCCGATATACCCGAAGTGGTGGTAGGTAACGAGATAGAGCGACTGAATATCGAGAAGAGCCTGATTGGTATCTGCATCTCAGCACACCCATTGGATAAGTTCGAGTTTGAAGTAACCGAACTGTGTAACATCAATACCGGCGAACTTAACTACTTCGAAAAGTTCCGCAGACCCGATGCACGAAAGGTATTCGAGACCCCCGAAGATATGCCTTCACCGCAGGAATGGCTGAAAAAGTATGTCGGCAGAACATTGTACCTCGGTGGTGTAATCGTCTCAAATGAAGTACGACAAACAAACAAGAATCATTCTTTTGGCTCTTATTCATTGGAAGACTATCATGGTGCTTTCAAGTTTGCTTTGTTCGATAAGGATTATATGGCTTACGACAAAATGTTATTGACCAATCAGTTTGTCGTGGTCAAAGCAGTGATACGCCCCAAAGAGTCTTTTAATAATGATCTTAAAAGGTGGGAACTGCCTCCAACGGAAGAGGAGTATGAATATAAGTTCAATATTATGGGCGTAGAGTATCTCAATGAAATGAGCGAGAAATACCTTAAGGGAATCAACCTACATATCCCATTGGAAAAGATAGAGTCTTTCTTCACCGAAGACTTGAAGAAGATGTGCCATGGAAAAGATGCTAGGATACCCCTACGCCTATCTATCCACGATGATATGTATCAAACCGTCAACCTTGTCAACGGCAAAGCATTCGTGCCTATGAACGATAAAGTCTATAAGAAACTACGCTCATGGAAAGCCGACGGCATCCTCGACTATACCTTCACCATAAACGCTGAGAAGTAAATAGATAACGTTAGAGTTCGTGCAACCTTTTAAGAGAGATAATATGGAAAACATCGATTTACCAGAGGAGGTGAAACAGAAACGACTTAGAGTGGAAGAATTGCGAAGCCGTTTAGCTGAATTGTATGAACGAAAGGAGTATCTTATTAACTACGAGAAGGAAAAACTGAGTTCATTGTATATTTCTCTAATTGGGAACCTGTTATATGAGATCCATAAACTTGAGATCGAAATCAAACGATTGAAACGCAAAGGGCAGCTTATTCAGGTCTCTTTGAATAGACGAGAACCTTTGAAGTTGGATCTGATAGAGCTTAAGTTGGATGAAGAATTTGAGGTGTATGCTCATCTACTAAATGAGCAAATGGCGGATATCAATCATGCTAATGAGTACTTAAGTTCTCCATTCCTTTCTCAAGAAGAAACAGAGGAACTCAAGCAACTCTATTATCAGTTAGCTAAACGCTTACACCCTGATTTGAATCCTAATCTTACGCAACGAGAAAAAGATTTGTTTGTTCGTGCTCAAGCCGCATATAATACTTGTAACTTACAAGAACTTAGAAATATATTGTTGATGCTTGATGCGAAAGATACTACACCATTAAGTGACCTAACAATCGATTCGGAAATAGAACGCTTGGAGAAAAGTGTTGCTGATGTTGAAGGAAGGATAAAGACTATACAATCGTCCTTTCCATTTACCTTTAGTGAGAAACTTCAAGATCCTAAATGGATAGAACAAGAGCAAAAGAAAAATAATGAACGGATTGAAATTTTGTCAATTGCACTTGAAACTTGGAAATATTATATCTCGCGTTTAGTGAGTACAAATGGTGAATACGATGGATAACTATCAATCAATCATAAAAATGTCGCCAGAACTGATGGCCCTGTTGTCGAAGACGGATAACAATGTACCTGTGCCGTTTTCGCATGAGATATTTCTTCTCGAAATATGTGTAGCTGGCACCGGCTATTCCGAGAAGATTGAAGAGATATATCCATCGTTAAAGGTCGGTGAAGTATTGAAACTAGTTCGTGACCCTCACAATAAGCATGATGAGTATGCTATCGCTATTATGTACCAAAACGACCGAGTAGGGTGGGTCCCAAAATCTATGAATACGGTAA
>CAVJQD010000091.1:0-8961 GCA_963651555.1 uncultured Clostridium sp.
TATAAAAACCTCGTGCCTTTTCCCAATCAGGAGGCAATCCCGTAGGGTTGACCTCCTGTTTTGGAAAAGAGAATGAATGGGTCCTTTGAAGCTGCTCTGGAGGCGGCTTGAAGGTGTCTTGTGTCTATACTCAAGTATAATGTATCAACCGTGTATCTACCGTGTTTCCTTCGTGTTTGTTTCGACGGGAACAGCGGACTACCACGGGGCGGGTAGGGGACACTTAGTCCTGAGAAATGTTGACATATAGTCGGTGGTATCCTTTGCAGTGTGTGGGTTTTATATCTCCTGCTCGCACTGCGTGCTCACTAGAAATAGCGAAAAAGGATGGCATAGAAAGACTAGTTGTACTAGAAGTCCTAGATCGCCCCTGCGGGGCTGTTCAAGAGAGACTAGAAGGACTAGAGGTTATAGTGGACTGTAGAGGTATAGTGGATTATGGAGGTATAGAGCCGAGTATTGTTACCTGTTACCTGTTAATCAGGGATGTTCTAAAAATTCCACGTTTAACTATATTATTACTAAATTTGACGTCTAATCACTTTTTGAGTGCTTTGTGGTTTTTATTTGTATCTGCTTGCCTTTCACTCAGTCACAATGCTCGCATTGCTCCTTCGTTCAAGCCAACCATCTACTAAATAAAATTCCACAAATCATCTCAAAAGCAATTTTTAGAACATCCCTACAACAGTCCATTGTGCCTTAGTTAAAGAACAGGGATAGTCCGATGGAGAAAGTGAGCGAGCCGGAGGGGTGTTTGATGAGTCCTTGGTTGATGGCGGCTTGGTCGATGATGGTAGGCGTGAGGTGTTGCGTGTAGGCTGCCTCGGCAAAGACTCCGAAGTTACTAAAGATGAACCACTCTACGCCTGCAGAGAAACGCAGGGTTGCTGCATACGAGGTACTGTTGGTGAGAGTACGATAGTTGTCTGCGTTGTTGGAGTTCTTCCCGTTGTTTTCGTTATTTTCGTTGTTTGCGTATTTGATGCCTCCGACATCCTCCACGTTCTTGACGATGGCGATGTTGAGTCCTGGGTCGATAGCAAAGAAGAAGTCCCACGCATGGAAGTAGGGATGCTCGTAGAAGGCGCGAATGTCTTTTACCAAAGGAATACGGTAGCCGACGCCAAGACTGATGGTGTGATACCACACCTCGCCCGATGTGACATTGGTACTATTGACGCAGAGTGAGTCGTAGGAACGGGAGTGTGCATCGTAGGCAATGAAGGCGTAGGTGCCATAGTTTTTATGGTGCCGCCAACCGAGTCGCATCGCTGAGTTGAAGGCTCCTCCTTCGATACCGTTAGGACAGAAACTTCCGCCGACAACGGTAGGTAGGTCGAGTGCATCAAAGAAATCGCCGAAGGTGTATTTGTGCGGTACGGAATCGGTAGTGACGGTCGATTCTTGTGCAAAGCATGGGAGTAAGCATGCTATAGCAAAAAGTGTGACAAAAATACGTTTCATAATCCCTAAGTTGAATTTTGTTGCAAAGGTAATGCATTTTTGGCAGAATATTTGTATGTATACCTCAAAAGCGGTAATTTTGCCGTCAAATAACAGAATATTTATGAAGGCTCTTGTTAAGCGTTATCCTGAGAGAGGCATCTGGTTAGAGGAAGTACCAATGCCGGAAGTGGGCATCAATGATGTTCTTATTCGTGTGAAGAAAGCGGCGATATGTGGCACTGACTTGCACATGTATAAATGGGACGATTGGTCTCAGAAACACTGTGTTCCGCCCTATACGATGGGTCACGAGTTTGTTGGGGAAGTAGTGGAGGTAGGTCCAGGTGTGCGTTCTGTGAAGGTAGGTGAGCGTGTGACGGCAGAAGGACATATCGTGTGCGGCCGTTGCCGTAACTGTCGCCGAGGTATGGGGCATGTGTGCGAACACAGTTTGTCGGTGGGTATATTCGGTAAGGACGGCGCTTTCGCTGAGTATGTGACTATTCCTGAGTCGAATATAGTGCATGTGCGTCCCGAGATATCGGACGACTTCGCTGCTATCATGGATCCGTTTGGTAACGCCACGCATACGGCTTTGGCTTTTCCGCTCTTGGGAGAGGATGTGTTGATTACGGGTGCGGGACTGATAGGCACGATGGCCGCCGGTATATGTCGTTATGCAGGTGCTAAGCATATTGTGGTGACGGACATCAATCCGTTGCGTTTGGATATAGCCAAGAAGATGGGTGCAACCATCACGGTGAACGCTCGTGCAGGGGAGAGCATAGAGGGCGCTATGCAACAGTTGGGTATTCGAGGTTTCGACGTAGGTCTTGAGATGTCGGGTGCGCCATCGGCGTTTAATGATATGATAGAGCACATGTATAAAGGGGCTAACATCGCGCAGTTGGGTATATTGCCCGAGAACACGCAAGTCAACTGGTCGGATATCATCTTCAATGCGCTGACGATAAAAGGTATCACGGGTCGCCGTATGTGGGAGACATGGTATCAGATGGAGCAGATGCTCTTAGGCGGATTGGACTTGTCGCCTGTTATAACGCATCATTTTGCCTTTGAGGATTTTCAGAAGGGCTTTGATATTATGGAGTCGGGTCAATGCGGCAAGGTGATACTGGAGATAAACAATAACTAAATAATAATAACGATGAAGAAAGTATTTATTGGAGTACTGCTGTCGGTTTGCACGCTTGTTGCTAATGCGCAGTTGCAGCCAGGTCTTACGCAGTACACATTGGAGAATGGTCTTACTGTCTATCTTTGGGAGGACCACGAGCAGCCTGATGTAACGGGTTATGTAGTCACCCGTGCGGGTTCGATTGATGAGCCTGCCGAATATACAGGTCTGGCTCACTACTTAGAGCACATGTTGTTTAAGGGCACGCAAGAGATTGGTGCGTTAGACTGGGAGAAAGAGAAGCCTTTGTATGAGGAGATTATCCGCTTGTATGACGAGTTCTCTGACGCCACCGACCCTGTATTGCGTGATACGCTGACCAAGCGTATTAACCGAGTGTCGCGTGAGGCTGCCAAGTATACGGCTACTGACGACTTCTCGAACCTTATCTCGGGTATGGGCGGTGAAGGACTGAATGCCGGAACGAGTTATGACCAAACGGTGTACTACAACAACTTCCCTGCTTATCAGATGGAGAAGTGGTTGACTATCTATGCCGACCGTCTTATCAACCCTGTGTTCCGTTCTTTCCAAGCCGAGTTGGAGAATGTGTTTGAGGAGTATAACATGTATCAAGACTATCCGCAAACGCATGCGCAGGAGTTCATGTTCTCGCACTTGTATGCAGGTCACCCTTATGAGCGTGATATCATTGGTACGCCAGAGCACTTGAAGAACCCTCGCCTCTCGCGTTTGATTGAGTTTTACAACACTTGGTATGTGCCTAACAATATGGCGCTTGTCTTGGTGGGTAACTTTGATACGGAGACTACGAAGCCATTGATTGCCGAGACTTTTGGTCGTCTTGAGGCAAAGCCATTGCCAGACCGTCCTATCTATCCAGAGGCAAGTTTCGCTGGTAATCCGGAGTATAAGACAAAAGCCGGTTATTATCCTATGATTGTGTGGGGTTATAAAGGTATCAAGGTAGGTCACGAAGACGAGACGGCTCTCGACTTTGTTGTTAACCTGCTGTCGAACTCTATGAATACGGGTCTGTTGGATAAGATCACCATGAATGGTGAAGTATCGTATGCTGGTGCCGATATGGACTCTCGTCGTGACCAAGGTCGTATCATAGTATCGGCTATCCCTTACTACGATGTAGAACAACGCCAGTATGAGTCGAACAAGGCTACGAAGAACATTGTGTTCAAAGAGATCAATAAACTGAAGACGGGTAACATTGACGACTGGTTGATTCAGTCGGTTAAGGAGATGTATAATCAGCAGTATGCTTTGATGCTTGAGTCGGCTTCGTCGAAGACGAACATCTTGGTATCGGCCTTTACTTATCAGATCGACTTGAATGATGTGTTCTCTGAACTCGACCGTATCAATGCTTTGACCAAAGAGGATATCATCCGTGTGGCAAAGAAATACTTCGATGCGGACTATATGACCTTGGCTATCGAGGAAGGTACGCCTAAGAAGAACAAACTGAAGAAGCCTGAGATACAACCGTTGGAGCCACCTACGGGTGTAGAGACAGAGTATGCTAAGCGTTTCAAACAACTGCCTACGGGTGTTGTGGAAGAGACCTATAACAACTTTGCTGATGTGCAGAAGGTGAATGTATCGGACAATGTGAACCTATATTACACACCAAACAACAAGAACAATATATTCTCGCTCGTATTGCGTTATGGCGTTGGCGAACACGAGATGCCGTTGTTGCCTTATGCAGTATCGTTGATGGAGACAGCCGGTATCATGTCTAATCCTAACATCGATGCACAAGAGTTCCGTCGTCAACTCTCGGAATTGGGCGGTAGTTGCTCCTATAGCGTAACAGATAACTATCTGTATATCTCTATCATGGGTAAGGACGAGAACTTGGAGAAGATATGTGAGTTGGTTAATCGCCAGATGTTAATGCCTAATTTGGACAAGAAACAGTTGGATAACATCAAGGGTTCGGTACTGTCTTCCCGTCTGACCGAGACCAAACAGTCGTCTGTCTTGAGCAGTGCGCTCTATGCGTATGCACTCTATGGATCGAAGTCGCCTTATATCGACCGTGTCGGTTTCATGGATATCTACCAACTGAGTATTCCTGACTTGCATCGTGTGTTCTCGGCTGCTAAACAATATGCCTTAGATGCACACTATGTAGGTACTCGCTCTGTAGAGGATGTGAAGGCGACATTGGCGCTCACCGAAGGTATGCAGGCATCGAAGTCGCCTTGCGACCGTGAGCGTGTGTCGTACGCTAAGAACACTATTCTCTTCTTGCCGAATAGCGAGATGCAGCAGGCTAAGATATACTTCTATATCAATGGTAATCCTTATGCTTTGAAGGACGATGTATCGCGTATGGCGTTCGACCAATACTTCTCGGGAGGTTTCTCGGGCTTAGTGATGAACGAGATTCGTGAGAAGCGTTCGATGGCGTATACGGCTTATGGTGCTGATGTAACGCCGGCGTTGATTGGCAAAGACTGTTACTTCATTGGTTATGTAGGTACGCAATCCGACAAGGTGGCTGATGCTATTGATGTGTATATGGACTTGCTCAAGAACATGCCTAAGTACGCTGACCGTGTGGAGGATATCAAGACCTACTTGCGTCAGTCGTCGTTGACCTCGAAGCCATCGTTCCGTAACAAGAGTATGGTGTTTGCAGAGTGGCAACGCTTGGGTTATACCGATGACCCTGCTCGTGCCTATATCCCTGAGATTAACAACTTGACATTCGACCAGATACTGACTTACTATCAGAACAATATCCAAGGTCGTCCTATCACGATTGTTATCACGGGTGACCCTAAACTGATTAACCTGAAACAGATTCAGAAGAATCATGGTAAGATAACGAAAGTGTCGAAGGGGCGTTTGTTCAGTTCTTTGGACTTAGAATAATATCCTAACGATGCGATACAACAAGGGGCTACCTAACAGCGATGTTAGATAGCCCCTTGCTTATTGTGTGTTGTTGCTTTAGTTACTGAAGGTCAGTTCACCGTTCTTGCAGTCGACCACCACAGGCTTCTGTTGGTTGACCTTACCTGCAATGATCTGCTTGCTGAGGTTGTTCAGTAGCATAGTCTGCAAGGCACGCTTAACAGGTCGAGCACCAAACTGCGGGTCGTAGCCCTCGTGGGCAATAAGACGAATAGCATCGTCGGTAACTCGTAGGTCAATACCGTTCTGCTCGAGCATCTTGTGGATACTGGCAATCTGCAGTCCAACCACTTGTTGTATCTCTTTCTCGGAGAGTGGCGTAAAGAGGATGGTCTCGTCAATACGGTTGAGGAACTCGGGTCGCAGTGTCTGCCGGAGCAGTTCCAGTACTTGTTTCTCGGTAGTAGCACGGTCGACACCTTTCTCTTCGTTCTCGCGGATGAGCGATGAGCCTAAGTTGCTCGTCATGATGATGATGGTGTTCTTGAAGTTCACGGTTCGTCCTTTGTTGTCGGTGAGTCGTCCATCGTCAAGCACTTGCAGCAGTACATTGAATACATCGGGGTGTGCTTTCTCTATCTCATCGAACAGCACCACACTATATGGCTTGCGTCGTATAGCCTCAGTGAGTTGTCCACCTTCGTCGTATCCTACATATCCAGGAGGCGCACCGATGAGTCGAGTGGCTGAGAACTTCTCTTGATACTCCGACATATCGATACGGGTCATCATGTTCTCGTCGTCGAAGAGATATTCGGCTAAGGCTTTGGCTAACTCGGTCTTACCGACACCGGTTGTACCAAGGAAGATGAAACTACCGATAGGTCGTTTCGGGTCTTGCAGTCCTGCACGCGAACGGCGGATAGCATCGCTCACGGCTCGTATGGCTTCGTCTTGTCCGATGACACGCTTGTGTAGTTCGTCCTCGAGATGCAGGAGTTTGTCGCGTTCGGACTGCATCATCTTAGTGACCGGTATACCTGTCCAACGGCTTACCACTTCGGCTATATCGTCTTCATCGACCTCCTCTTTGATGATGGTCTTGCCGTCTTGCATCTTATGCAGTTCCTCTTGGGCGTGTTCGATGTTCTCGGCTGAGGCTTGCAGTTTACCATATCTTATCTCGGCTACCTTGCCATAGTCGCCTTCGCGTTCGGCTACATCGGCATCGTGACGGAGTTGCTCTTGCTTGATCTTCTCCTGTTGGATGATATCGATGTACTTCTTCTCCTCTTTCCAGTGGGCACGCATCTTGTCGGCTTCGGCTTTGAGGGTGTCGATTTCCTTGGTCAGTCGTTCCAACTTCGGTTGGTCGTCCTCGTGCTTGATGGCTTCGCGCTCTATCTCGAGTTGCTTGATATTACGCTCGAGCGTATCTAACTCGTCAGGAACAGAGTCCATCTCGAGTCGTAGTCGTGAGGCTGCTTCATCGATAAGGTCGATGGCTTTATCGGGTAAGAAACGGTCGGATATATACCGAGTAGAGAGTCGCACAGCGGCAATGATAGCATCGTCTTTGATACGCACTTTGTGGTGGTTCTCGTAACGCTCTTTCAGTCCACGCAGGATACTGATAGAAGCGGCTTCGTCTGGTTCGTCGACCATCACTATCTGGAATCGCCTCTCGAGGGCTTTATCCTTCTCGAAGTACTTCTGGTACTCACTTAAGGTGGTAGCACCGATACACCGTAGTTCGCCTCGTGCCAAGGCTGGCTTGAGGATATTGGCTGCGTCCATAGCACCAGTCGATTGTCCCGCACCTACAAGGGTGTGTATCTCATCGATGAAGAGGATGATCTCTCCGTTCGAACGTGTCACTTCGGAGATGACGCCTTTGAGTCGTTCCTCGAACTCGCCTTGATACTTAGCACCTGCAATAAGGGCGCCCATGTCGAGCGAGTAGAGTTGTTTGCTCTTTAGGTTCTCGGGCACATCGCCTCGTACGATACGGTGGGCAAGTCCTTCGGCAATAGCCGTCTTACCTACACCTGGTTCGCCTATAAGAATAGGGTTGTTCTTTGTACGCCTACTTAAGATCTGCAGCACGCGTCGTATCTCTTCGTCACGCCCAATGACAGGGTCTAACTTACCTGCACTTGCACGCTCGTTAAGGTTGATAGCGTACTTTGATAGGTTTTCGTTGTTGTTTGTGTTGTTACTGTTCATAGTCTATTTGTTGTTAGGTTTGAATTCATAGTTTGTTTGCGGTTAATGGCAACAAGTATTTGCTATGGGTTAGGCAATAGATGTACCAATTAAAAAAGGACTGCCATAATGGCAGTCCCCGTGTTCATCATAGTTAAGGTGTTCATTGCTTATATCATCTTTGCTTCTACAACTTCTATGATGTTGTACTATGATAAAGACAAACGGTGTGCCACAAGGTGCGGTACGATTGGTCTATTCTTCCAAAGAATAGGACTGCACCGTACATATTCAGTGCGGTGCAGTCGGATGTGATGCGTTAGGGATGTTATTCCTGTCTATTCGTAACCGAGCAGTTGGTATTGAATCTTGTAGGGGGTACAGTCTATACTACTGTATCTTGATTCGGTTTGATAGTAACGATAGCGGAAAGTGTCGTATTCTTTGATGTCGAAGCGTTTGACTAAACCAGGCTCTAATTCGGTGCTTTGAGTAAAGTCTCGGTAATCTAATTGGTTGCCTTGTAGGTCGAGATAGATGATGCGGAAGGTTAATTCCCGAAGGGTCTTAGTGGTATTGTTCTTTAGGGCGATATAGGCGTCCGAGCCATCGTCGGAGTACGATTCCATAGTGACAGCGTTTTGATTGGTAGGTTCGGTAGACACGGTTGCCTCGGTAGCAGTATTATTGCCTTGGGTCTTTATTGCGACATAGTAACCAATAGCCATTCCTGCGATAAAGAGGAAGGCATAGAGAAAGAACTTTTGCATAGTGTGATGCTTTTAGGGTTAATACTGAGCGCAAAGGTAGGGAATATTTGCCAATTGTACAATTGACAATTTGAGATTGTGGAGACGATGATTGTGGCGACGACACGCCCCCGTGTCGTTCGAGCCGCAAGGCTCGTTTGATCATACTACGCCAAGTGTCCACCGTAGAGCCTGTCTAACAAGTCAAAATTCCCCACTGACTATGCTTTGCTACTGGGGGCGCGGGCGCTTACGGGGTCCCCGCAAAGCCTGCTTTGTGGGGTGTCTGACTCGCCCGCGGAATAATAATACTTGTTAGACTACCTCTCAAAACGATCCACCCTAATCAATATTGTATGTCAATCTGTGTCAATACCTATCGCACGTCCGTTTATAACGGCAGCACCTCTCTTTATTTCATTCTTTTCTTTCATCTCTCGTGAGCGAAGCAAGCAGGATATAGGGATGTTCTAAAAATTGCTTTTGAGATGATTTGTGGAATTTTATTTAGTAGAT
>CAVJQD010000092.1:0-8768 GCA_963651555.1 uncultured Clostridium sp.
GCAACACAAAATTACAACGGACGGCTGATTCTTGCAAGAGAACCAGCCGTTTTTTTACGCGTTTATGCAAGCCTCATTTTTTCGGTTTACCGGACAGTAATAATTCTAGATAGTTGAACTAGTTAAGCTAGTTGAACTAGTTGAGATAGGATTAGTAGAATTTGTGTGCGAAGCCGATGGAGAGCATCTCTTTGAATTGGATCTTTGGTCGGGTGGTAGTGGTGGAGGTAGTAAGGACGGTGTTATCGTAGCGGGGGTGCAGCATGAGGCGTGCAGAGAAGAAGCGGTTGATGATGAAGTTGCATACCACTTCCCAATCGACCTCGACACGACGGTAGTTCGTATAGAAATAGAGTTTGCTCTCTAAGGCGACTTCTCTTACGGGTTTCCAAGTCCAATCGACACGGATAGAACTACCTACGTCGTTCAAGATATTCTTACCCGAGGTAATACCAAAGGTGGTAGGTGCGACATGGATGGTGTCGTTTGCATAGATGAGTTTATAGGTAAGCGGTGCAAAGACGATAGAGAGTCCATTGACCGGTTTATAGTCGAGACCTAACTGTAGGTTAAAGCGGATAGGTGTGAATGGACCTGTCTTGAGCACTAACTGGTTGCTTTTCCATGTGTTAAAGAACTGTGTTTGGAACTCGGCTGAGAGGGTGTAGGAGAACTTACCAAAGGCTTTGATGCCGAGTTTGGTATAAAGTCGGAAGAGGTCGTCGTTGGCATTCACTTTCCGAAGTGAGTCGCCTTGTACGGTGTTGAAGCCCATACGCCATTCGAGGTTACTCTCCCAAGTGATGTTCTTGCGGTTATCGTAGAGCATACTTCCTTGTACAATCGATAGGACAGCGAAGTTTGAGTTACCTCCGGCATACCAGTTGGAGGACACATAGTTCTGCGTGAGTTGTACCATGGTGGTCAGTTCCTTACGCCAAAGTGAGAACTGGTTCTGTATGGCTTTCAGTTTGGCTATTCGGTCTTCTTCCGCATCTTTGACGAGTGACTTCTCGGGTATCCACAGTCCACCTTGCGATTGCGAGTGGAGGAGTTCGGGTTCAGTGTAGGACACCGAGTCGAGCATGCCGACATAGAGGTTGGCATGGTGGCAAGTTATGTATCGGCGTGCCGACTGTTGGATAGTGAAGATGTTGACATTCTCTTTGGTGGTATCGGTTAGAGACTTCCACTTGGGTGCTTGGTAGTATAGGGGCATGCAGAGGGGGTAGACGCCACCTTTGCGTGCAAGACGTCGAGCGATACGAAGAGAGTCGGCATAGCCTATATGAAAGGTGTTGGGGGATATATATGTAGTGTCGGTCAGCAGGCGCACCTTCGTTAGGGAGTCTTGCTGCTGCGCTAAGCGTTGTCCTTGTTGGGAGAGGAGACCAAAGAGGATGTCATCTTCGGTGGCGGTCTGGACGAGGTCGGATGGTCGCAGGGTATCGGGATAGAGCATGATGGAGTCTTGTGCCATAGCAGCGACTGCAAGGCACAGGCAAACTATACACAGGTGCCATCTATTCCTTATCATGCAACTACTTCTTGTTTTTCTTCGTTGTTTCTTTCTTGGTGTTTACCGCAGGTTCGGGTTGGAGTGCAGCATCGTCGTCGAGAGGTCGGCGGAAGGCACGAACGATAAGCCATACGCCCCAGACGATGAAGGGGATACTGAGTATCTGTCCCATATTAAGGAAGAGGGAAGCCTCGAAGGCTTCTTGGTCTAACTTAATGAACTCGAGGCAGAAGCGAGTGAGGAAGATAATAACAAGGAAGACACCGAAGATAAGTCCGTTGCGGCGATAGAGTCGTCCTTTCCAGTACATCAACCAAGTGACAATGAACGCCACGATACAGTAGAGCATCTCATATATCTGCGTGGGGTGACAAGGGAGAGTATCGCCATTCATCACGAAGAGGAAGCCCCAAGGCATATCGGTAGGGTTACCATATATCTCGGAGTTCATGAGGTTACCCAAACGGATGCAGGTGGCGGTGATGCAGACGCCTATGACGAGTCGGTCGAATATCCAGTTGATACCTTTATGGAAGTGTTTTCTATCGAGCAGGAAGGCAGCAATGATCAGTCCGATAGCACCACCGTGGGAGGAAAGTCCACCTTCCCATATCTTTAGCAGAGCAAGTGGGTGCTCGATGTAGGGGTTGCGGTAGTTGAAGGTCATCCCAAGGAAGTGGATAGGCTCGAGATGTAGTGCAGCGGCTTCGTGCCATTCATAGAAGAAACAGTGACCTAAGCGGGCACCGATGATGACGCCTAAGACCATATACATGAACAGTTTATCGACCCAGTCCTCGGGGCAATGTTCGTTCTTATAGAGTCGTTGCTGTACGAGCAGACAGAACCAGATACCGAGAGCCCAGAGGATACCGTACCAGCGTACTTGCAGCGAGCCGAGGGAGAAAGCGACAGGGTCGACTGCCCATGTGATATAGTTGAATAACACGGTGTAAATATTATCTGTTTGTATCTTTAGAGGTCACGACCGTGACAGTTCTTATATTTCTTACCGCTACCGCAAGGGCATGGGTCGTTTCGTCCCACTTTCTTCTCCACACGGAGGGGTTCAGGTTTCTGTATCTCTCGTGTATCCCGTTGTGCTGCATCACCCATAGGGCGGTGTTGCTCGGCAGAGTCTTTCTGGGTGCGGTACTTGCTATAGTCTTGCCGTTGCGGTGCTTGCGCTTGTCGCACTTGTTCAGGTTCACGAACGGGTATCTGTCCACGCAAGAGGATAGAGATAGCACGGCGGTTGAAGTTATTGAGCATAGCCGAGAAGAGGTTGAAGGACTCTAACTTATAGATAAGCAATGGGTCTTTCTGCTCGTAGGTAGCGTTCTGCACATTCTGTTTGAGTTCGTCTAACTGACGGAGGTGTTCTTTCCACTCATCGTCGATGACATAGAGCAGGGTGCGTTTCTCGAACTCGCGTATCACTTCCTTGCCTTCGTTCTCGTAGGCATTCTTGAGGTTGGTTATCACATTATACACTTTCTTGCCATCGGTGACAGGGATGATGATATTCACATATTGTGAGCCACGCTCCTCGTAGACACGTTTGATGACTGGGTAAGCGGTAGTCGCCAGTTTATCCATCTTACGCTTGAAGATATCGAGCGCAGCCTCAGCAAGTTGGTCAACTAAAACATCGGATTTCTTGCCACGGAACTCTTCGTCAGTGAAAGGCACTTCCATAGCGAATACCTGCATGACTTCCATCTGGAGTCCTTCGTAGTCGAGGGCATCGTAGTTATTAGCGATGACGGACTCGGCGGTGTCGTAGATCATGTTGGTTATATCAACGCCTAAGCGTTCGCCCATGAGAGCGTGGTGTCGCTTAGCATAGATGACATTACGCTGTTGGTTCATGACATCATCGTACTCGAGCAAGCGTTTACGGATACCGAAGTTGTTCTCTTCAACTTTCTTCTGGGCACGCTCAATGGAGTTGGATATCATCTTATGTTCGATCATCTCGCCTTCTTGGAAGCCCATCTTATCCATCAGTCCGGCAATTCTTTCGGAGCCGAACATACGCATAAGATCGTCTTCAAGGCTGACAAAGAATACGCTGCTACCAGGGTCGCCTTGTCGTCCTGCACGGCCACGCAACTGACGGTCGACACGACGGCTTTCGTGGCGTTCGGTACCTACGATAGCGAGACCGCCAGCCTCTTTCACCTCGGGTGTCAGTTTGATATCGGTACCACGACCAGCCATGTTGGTGGCGATGGTGACGGTACCGGTACGACCTGCTTCGGCAACGATATCAGCCTCTCGTTGGTGCAGTTTAGCATTGAGGACATTGTGGGTGATCTTTCGCATGTTCAACATACGGGAGAGCAACTCACTTATCTCGACGGAGGTAGTACCAACGAGGACAGGTCGTCCTTCCTCGTGCAGGCGCACTATCTCTTCGATGACGGCATTGTATTTCTCACGCTTGGTGCGGTAGACACGGTCGTTCATATCGATACGTGCGATAGGTCGGTTGGTAGGGATAACTACGACATCTAACTTATAGATGTTCCAGAACTCTCCCGCTTCGGTCTCGGCGGTACCGGTCATACCGGCTAACTTATGGTACATACGGAAGTAGTTCTGGAGGGTGATGGTAGCGAAGGTCTGCGTAGCGGCTTCGACCTTGACATTTTCCTTAGCCTCGACGGCTTGGTGGAGTCCATCGGACCAGCGTCGTCCTTCCATGATACGCCCGGTCTGCTCGTCAACGATCTTGACTTCGCCGTCCATGATGACATAGTCGACATCTTTCTCGAAGAGGGTGTAGGCTTTGAGCAACTGGTTGACGGTGTGTACACGCTCGGACTTGATGGAGTACTGTTCGAGTATCTCGTCTTTTTTCTGTTGTTTCTCTTCTGGTGAGAGGTTTTGTTTCTCTATCTCGGCAATCTCGGAACCTACATCGGGGAGGACGAAGAAGGTTGGGTCGTCGGTAGAGCCGGTAAGGGTATCGATACCTTTATCAGTGAGTTCGATGGTTTTATTTTTCTCGTCGATGACGAAGTAGAGTTCGTCGGTGGCGATATGCATGTTCTTATTATTCTCCTGCATGTAGAACTCTTCGGTCCGTTGGAGGCGCACTTTGTTGCCTGGTTCGGAGAGGAACTTGATGAGGGCTTTGTTTTTCGGCATACCTTTGTAGGAGCGGAAGAGTGCCAACTCACCTTCTTCGGCAACGGTTTTGTCCTCGGATGGCATTTTCTGTCGAGCCTCAGCAAGGAGTTTGGTAGTGAGTTGCTGCTGGGTACGAACGAGGAGTTCGACACGGTGTTTGTACTCATCGAAGAGTTGTTCTTCGCCTTTTGGTACGGGTCCACTGATGATAAGTGGGGTACGGGCGTCATCGATCAAGACGGAGTCGACCTCATCAACGATGGCGTAGTTATGCTTGCGCTGCACGAGGTCGATAGGCGAGGTAGCCATGTTATCACGGAGGTAGTCGAAGCCGAACTCGTTGTTGGTACCGAAGGTGATGTCGCAGGCGTAGGCTTGCCGGCGTTCGTCGGAGTTGGGTCGGTACTTATCGATACAGTCGACGGACAGTCCATGGAACATATAGAGGGGTCCCATCCATTCGGAGTCACGTTTGGCGAGGTAGTCGTTGACGGTGACCACATGTACGCCTTCGTGCGTGAGGGCGTTGAGGAAGACAGGGAGTGTTGCGACGAGGGTTTTACCTTCACCGGTAGCCATCTCGGCAATCTTACCTTGGTGCAGGACGACGCCACCGATGAGTTGGACATCGTAGTGGACCATGTCCCATGTTATCTCGTTACCGCCGGCAACCCAGTGGTTTTGGTAGATAGCCTTGTCGCCTTCGATGTGTACGAAATCGTGATTGGCAGCGAGGTTACGGTCGAAGTCGTTAGCGGTGACTTCGATGGTCTCGTTGGCAGCGAAGCGTCGTGCGGTGTCTTTGACGATGGCGAAGGCCTCTGGGAGGATGTCGAGTAAGACTTTCTCGTAGGTCTCGGCGATATCTTTCTCAAGTTTGTCGACCTCATGGTAAATCTTCTCGCGTTTTTCTATCTCTATCTGCTCGACGCTGGCTTTCAGTTCGGCAATACGCTGTTTATCAGGCGCTACAGCATCAGCGAGGCGTTGTTTCAGTTGTTCAGTACGCTCACGGAGCGCATCATTAGTCAAGGCTTCTATCTCAGGATAGACGGCTTTAATCTTGTCGACATACGGCATAATCTCGCGCAAGTCACGCTGAGACTTATTGCCAAAAAGTTTGCTCAAGAACTCTACAAATCCCATATTATCAGGTGTTTAATATTATACAATTTGGTTATTATGCGTTATTTAGGTTTAAGGTACAAAGGTACGGAGTTTTTGTGAGAGATGCAAGCGGGGGAGGGATTTTTTATTTGACGTGGCGTTACTTGCTGCTGTGCGGTGGTTTCTTTTTGCGCGAGCGAGATAAAAAATTCCTATAGATGATCTAGAGGGGCTAGATATTCTAGAAGGATAGATTAGATTGAGAGACGGTCTAACAAGTCTCCGCGGGGGAGGTGCACGCGTCACCAGTGGCAAGGTATGGTCGGACGGGTCTGGCGACCCAGACGACACGAGGGCGGGACAATTAACAATTAACAGCAGAGCGGATACAATCGAGCCTAGCGGCTCGAACGACACGAGGGCGTGTCGTCTCCACAATCGCAGTATGGTCGGAGGTTATAGGGCTTATAGGGCTTATAGGGCGGAGAGGACTGAGAGACGGTATGGAATACCGTCTCTATGGGTGGGTGGGGGCTAGTGGAAATCTAGTGGAATCTAGTGGAATCTAGTGGAATCTAGTGGAAACTAGTGGAAACTAGATGATCTAGATGATCTAGAGGGGCTAGATGTTCTGTTTTTCTAGTTCATTAAAGTGGGGAGAGAGTGCGGTGAGATATCGGAATGCTAGGGTAGTGCTAGGGTAGTGCTAGGGATATGCTAGGGATATGGTAGGGTTATACGCTCGAGATGGGCGGGGGAGATAGGCGGCTGAGGAGCGAGGTGATAAGGGAAGATTTGGGGGATTTGGATTTGTTAGGAGTTTGTTTTACCTTTGCAGCGAGAAATGGAAGGGGGACTTTAATTAACAATTAACAACTAACAATTAACAGGTGGGGAGTTTGGAGAGGGCTCTATAATTAACAATTAACAATTAACAATTAACACAGATGAACGGGCGATTAGAAGAGATTGAGCGTAAGTTCTTGGTAAAGGACCGGTCGTTTGAGAGGATGGCGACGGGTGTGAAGCGGATAGCGCAGGGTTATCTGTCGCGTGACCCGCAGCGCACTGTTCGGATACGGATATGTGACGACAAGGGGTATATCACCATCAAAGGCGAGGGTGACAGTCTGGGAATGAGTCGTTTTGAGTGGGAGAAAGAGATAGCGCTGCAGGAGGCTCAGGCACTGCTGCGGCTCTGTCTGCCGGTAGTGATAGAGAAGGAGCGTTATATAGTGCCTTTTGAGGGTTTGACTTTCGAGGTGGATGTCTTTCATGGTAAGCATGAGGGATTGGTGGTGGCGGAAGTAGAACTGGAGTCGGCTGAGCAGGAGGTGGCGTTGCCGCCTTTCATTGGGCAAGAGGTGACGGGCGATAAGCGGTTTTACAATGCCTATCTATCGCAGGAACAATAGGACACAGCAATACGAAAACATCTAAAATATACAACAATGACATTTACTACTAAAGATTTGGAGCAGCTTGCGCAGCATGGTATCACGGTGGAGCAGGCTGAGAGTCAGTTACACTCGTTCCGCACGGGTTTCCCTGCGTTGGATATCGTGTCGGCAGCGACCTTGGAGAAGGGCATCTACAGTCCGACGGACGCTGAGGCGAAGGCGTATATAGCCGACTGGGAGGAGTATCTGAAGGGCAAGCATGCGGTGCTTAAGTTTGTGCCGGCATCGGGTGCAGCGAGTCGTATGTTCAAGGACTTGTTTGCTTTCCGTGACGGTGGCGAGGAGACGGCGTTTATTGTCACATTCTTTGCGCACTTGCAGGAGTTTGCATTCTATCCGGAGTTGCACAAGCGTGTAGAAGCGAAAGGTGTTCAGGACGACAAGCGTGCGATAGTGAGTGTGTTGCTCGATGACATGCAGTATGGGCATCTGCCAAAGGGGTTATTGCTCTTTCATCGTTATAGTGAAGAGGCTCGTACGCCGGCATTGGAGCACTTGGTAGAGGGTGCGTTGTATGCAGTGAATGAGGAGCGGGATGTGAACTTGCACTTCACTATCTCGCCCGAGCATAGACAGTTCTTTGAGCAGCATATAGAGAAGAATGAGAAGGAGTACGCTCGTCGTTATGATGTGCATTATCATATCTCTTTCTCGGAGCAGAAGGCGTCGACGGACACTATTGCAGCAGACGAGAAGGGTGAGCCTTTCCGTGATGCAAAGGGTATGTTAGTGTTCCGTCCAGGCGGACATGGGGCGCTGATTGAGAACCTGTCGGAGCAGAAGGCGGATGTAGTGTTCTTGAAGAACATCGACAATGTAGTGCCAGACAGACTGAAAGACCCGACGGTGTATTACAAACGGCTGTTGGCAGGTATCTTGGTTCAGCGGCAGGAGCGGGCATTTGGTTATCTCAGACTGTTGGAGAAACCGTGCAGTGCAGAGCAGTTGGCTGAGATACGGCAGTTTGTGGAGAAGGACTTGTGCTGCTCGTTGGCAGGAGAGGTGTCGGCTGAGACGCTTCGCACGAAACTGAATCGTCCTATGCGTGTATGCGGTATGGTTCGTAACCAGGGTGAGCCTGGTGGTGGTCCGTTCTTAGTTAGGAACGAGGACGGGAGTGTGCAGTGTCAGATATTGGAGAGTTCGCAGATTGCTGATAAGTCGTTGATGGAGAAGGCCACGCACTTCAATCCGGTGGATTTGGTTTGTGGGTTGCGTGACTACAAAGGTAAGGCGTTTGACTTGAAGCGTTTTGTAGACCCGAAGACAGCGTTTATCTCGCAGAAGTCGAAGGACGGTAGAGCGTTGCAGGCGTTGGAGTTGCCTGGTCTTTGGAACGGTGCAATGGCCGATTGGAACACGGTGTTTGTGGAGGTTCCTATTGAGACCTTCAATCCGGTGAAGACAGTGAACGACCTACTGCGTGCGGAACATAAAGCGTAGGTCTTAGTTATGGGATGTTCTAAAAATTCCACGTTTCGTTATTTTGTTACTAATTGGGTGTTCCTCCACTTTTTGAGCGCTTTGTGGTTTTTATTTGTATC
>CAVJQD010000093.1:0-8703 GCA_963651555.1 uncultured Clostridium sp.
ATTGTGGAGACGACACGCCCCCGTGTCGTTCGGGTCGCTAGACCCGTTTGACCATAGCACGCCTATTAATTGTTAATTGTTAATTATTCCCCCGTGTCGTTCGAGCCGCAAGGCTCGATTGATCATACTCTGCTCTAGATCCCACTAGATTCCACTAGATCATCTAGTCCATCAAGTCCCTCAAGAAAACCATCCCTTTCTTTTAATTTATGTTGCCACGCTGTGGCAACCATTTCTTTTCATTTCTCTGCCGCGCAGCGGCAAGGGAAAGCCCCTCCGCACAAAAAAACGCAGCGCCAAGCCCCCCACCGCCAAGAAAAAAAAACGCTTTTGTCCCTTTTCTGCAATTTTCGAACCCCTCCCTGCTTTCGTTCTTTTCTTCAATTTTTCGTGAGCGCGCAGTGCAAGCAGAAAACAAGAAACTCCCCCCCCAAAAAAAAACTTGCGCATTCGCAAAAAATCCCCTAACCTTTGCCCCGTAAACCCGCAGAACACTAACTCAAAATAAAACATTATGAAAAAATCTATCACCCTCACCCTCCTTGCTCTCATGAGCATCGTCAGCGTACACGCCTCGCAACAGATCGGCGACCTCTATTACGACCTCGATGACACCAACCTCACCGCCTCCGTCACCTACTCCGATGACGATAAATACTCCGGCGACATCGTCATCCCCGTCTCCGTCACCTACAACAACACCTACACCGTCACCGCCATCGGCTTCGAAGCTTTCTACTGCTGCCGAGAACTCACCTCCGTCACCATCCCGAACAGCGTCACTAGCATCGAAAATTTCGCTTTCCAGAATTGCTCTGCTCTAACATCACTCAACATCCCTAGCAGTCTAACTAGCATCAGTTCAAACGCTTTACAAGGATGCTCAGGATTAACCGCCATCACTGTCGAGTCCAGCAACTCCATCTACGACAGCCGTGACAACTGCAACGCCCTCATAGAAACAGCCTCCAACACCCTCCTACTAGGTTGCAAAAACACCATCATCCCCAACACTGTAACTACCATCGAGGGCAGTGCGTTCTACAAGTGCCAAGGGCTAATCTCCATCACTATCCCTAGCAGCGTAACAAGCATCCAAGCAAGCGCCTTCCGTGGATGCACAGCACTCGCCTCCATCTCCGTCGAGACCGGCAACTCCAGCTACGACAGCCGTGACAACTGCAACGCTATCATTGAAACAGCAACCAACACACTCATCTTCGGATACAAAAACTCAATTATCCCCTACACCGTCACTACCATCGGTGAATGTGCGTTCAGTGGCTGCACAGAACTCGAGTCTATCACCATCCCTAGTAGCGTAACTGAAATTCAATACCGCGCCTTTGAGAATTGCGCAGCACTCCTCTCACTTACTATCCCTGAAACCGTTACCAATATCAGCACTCAAGCATTCCTCGATGTACCAAATATCATATACACTGGCACCGACACCAACGCGCCATGGGGTGCCAAGAGCATGAACGGATCTATCGACGGCTACTTCGTTTATGCCGACAATACCAAAACCAAGCTCGTTGTTTGCAGCAGCTTGGCAGAAGGGAGCATCACCGTCCCTAACACGGTAACCACCATAGAAGCCGACGCTTTCGAATCTTGCGAAAAAATCACCGACCTAACTATTCTAGGAAGCATAACCTCTATCTGTGATTATGCTTTTTATCAGAGCAAAATAACCTCCATAACACTCCCTAACACCCTCACTACAATTGGAGAAGATGCCTTTGGCGAATGTGAAGAACTAACTGCCATAACCATCCCTAGCAGCGTCACTTCTATTGGAGACTATGCCTTCGAGTACTGTACAGGACTTACCGAAATAACCGTTGAGGCTGTTACGCCACCTACTATCACCTACTCCACTTTCGATGAGGTTGATCGAGCCACGCCGTTGTATGTACCTGACCAATCCGTCGACGACTACAAAGCCGCCCCTTATTGGAGTGAATTCACTAACATCCTCCCCATTTCCCAATCCCCTACCACCGCTGTCGACAACATCTATTCCGACAACAACAACGGAAACAACGGAAACAACACCACCAACAACACACCAACCAAAATCCTCCGTAATAACCAAATCCTCATCCTCCACAACAACCACACCTACACCCTCTCCGGAATCATAGTAGAATAACGCCAAAAGAGGATAGGTAAGAAAAAAGGACTCCACCCAAAAGGAGGACAATAACCACCCGTAGAGACGGCATTCTATACTATCTCTATTGTTATAACACCCTCACAATCAACTAGAAAAACTAGACAATCAAGTTGGGGACGCCGGCGCCTCGACCGCGGAAAATTACACCGTAGAGACGGCCTAATAAGTCAAAATTTCAAACTGACTATGCTTTGCTACTGGGGGCGCGGGCGCCTCGCCAGCGGGATATATAGTACTTGTTAGACCGCCTCTCATAGGGAAAGATACTGCGATTATGGAGACGTGAAGCGAAGGCAGGTGCGAAGCACTGAGTCTGCCTGAGCGAGTGAAGCCCAGTGGGCTGAACAAGAATACCATGCTGCGATTGTGGAGACGACACGCCCCCGTGTCGTTCGGGTCGCCAGACCCGTTTGACCATACCACGCCTGTTAATTGTTAATTGTTAATTGTTAATTGTTAATTATTCCCCCCGTGTCGTTCGAGCCGCAAGGCTCGATTGATCATACTCTGCTCTATATTCCACTAGAATCCACTAGATCATCTAGTCCATCAAGTCCATCAAGCCCCTCAAGAAAACCATCCCTTTCTTTTAATTTATGTTGCCACGCAGTGGCGACCATTTCTTTTCATTTCTCTGCCGCGCAGCGGCAAGAAAAAATCCCCAGTGCAGCGCCAAGACAAAAAACGCGCAGCGCAAAGAGCACCACACCCCCACGCTGCGCCTATTAATTGTTAAATGTTAATTGTTAATTCCCAATCTCCCACTGCTCACACGAGTCCACAAGGTCATCAAAGCAATGGCACTTACTATTGGCCCGTACATCCGCAATCTGCTTATTAACGGCATAATCATAAGTCTCGCACTCCACATTGCGTATCACACCCAATGCCACAGGGAAATCCGGACCTTGCATCATAGCCAACCTACGGTGCAGCGTATCGTCCTCCGTAGTAGCATCGTGCACAAGGATATCCTTCTCCGTGATACCATTCTCACCCAAACGCACTACTTTCAGGTTCCAACCATCTAACACCAATCCCTTGTCTTTGTTAGCGCCAAACAGCATAGGCTTACCTTGCTCCAATAGTATCGTGCGCTCCGCACGAGTCTCCCTATCCGATATCGCACTGTGCGTACCATTATTGAAGATAACGCAGTTAACCAAGCACTCAATAACACTTGTACCCTTGTGCTGCTCTGCCGCTACCATACAATCAACCGTCGTAGGCATATCCACATCCAACGTACGAGCAAAGAAAGTCCCCCTCGCACCCATCACCAACTCCGCTGGGATAAATGGGCGCTCCACCGTACCGTAAGGCGACGACTTCGACACAAAACCCTTAGGTGAGGTCGGAGAGTATTGACCCTTCGTCAAGCCGTAGATACGGTTATTGAATAGACATACATTGATATCCACATTACGACGAATCGAATGAATGAAATGATTACCGCCTATCGCCAGACAATCGCCATCACCCGTCATCTGCCATACCGTCAGGTCCGGACGAGCGGTCTTAACACCCGTAGCAATAGCAGCGCCACGACCGTGGATAGTGTTAAAACCATAAGTATTGAGATAGTGAGGCATACGGCTCGAACAACCTATACCCGAGATAACCACTGTCTGATAAGTAGGTATACCTATCTGCGCCATCGCTTTCTGCAAAGCGGCACAGATCGCATGGTCTCCACAACCTGGACAAAACCGTACATATTGGTCTGATTTGAATTCTGATGCTTCCATAATTGAATAGATTAAAAAGGTAATTCAGCCATATAATCACTAACAAATTCTACTATCTCACTCACTTGAAATGGTTGAGCCTCTAACTTATTGTACTGTATAATATCATCGAGATAACCACCAAGCTTACTGCGTAGATAAGAAGCAAACTGCCCGCTGTTCAGTTCGCATACTATCACATATTTATATTGACAACCACCTTCTTCGCACGATTTTATTAATTTTATCACACCCCACTCAGTATTCCTCGGCAACGGCATGATATACTTAAAGTTGGCAGTAGCCGTTCGTATACCCCGTTTGTTCAACTCGTCTGTAGCCTGCTTCAAATGCCCTGCAGTCGAACCAAACCCAACGAGCAATACATCGGCATCTTCATCACCATACACCGTCTGATCCGGTATCTCAATATTGTTAATCTTATTTTGCCGAATCTCAATCATCTTAGCGTGGTTAGCAGGATCTGTAGAGATTGCCCCCGTCTGCGCATCACGCTCCAAACCCATATTACGATGCTCAAAACCCGCCATTCCAGGCGTAGCCCAGTAGCGAATGAGCGTCTTTAGATCACGAGATGCTGTGTTGAACGTACCCTCGAAATCTGTTGGCACACCCTGAGGATGTATCTCGGGCAACTCCGCCAACTTAGGCAGTTTCCATAGTTCCGTACCATTAGCAAGATATGTATCGGAAAGTAAGATAACCGGTGTCATGTTCTCCATCGCTATCTTAGCCGCTGTATAGGCCGACATAAAGCAGTCTGCCGGATTCGTGGCTGCCATCACAACCAAGGGTGCCTCACCATTACGCCCATACAACGCCTGCAAGAGGTCACTCTGTTCTGTCTTAGTAGGCAGACCCGTACTCGGACCACCACGTTGCACATCGATAATAACCAACGGCAACTCCGCCATCACCGCCAATCCTATGGCCTCGCTCATGAGCGACAACCCAGGACCGGAAGTAGTGGTCACTGCCAAACAACCTGCAAAAGAGGCACCAATAGCCGTGCATACACCCGCAATCTCGTCCTCCGATTGCACCACCATCGCACCCACATCCTTGCGAGCAGCCAACTCGTGCATGATATCCGTAGCAGGAGTAATAGGATAAGAACCTAAGAACAACTGCTTACCTGCCTTCTCAGCAGCAGCAATAAGCCCCCACGCAGCGGCTTTATTGCCCGAGATAGAGGTATATCGCCCTGGCTCCAAGTTCTCCGATCGCTCTACGATAAAAGTGTTGATATTCAAATGTAAGTTACCCGCATAGTGATACCCATCCGTCAGCACCTTCGCATTGGCTTTGAACAGGTCGGGTTTCTTCTTGAACTTGTTCTCCACAAAATGCAACGCTTTGTCAAGCGGTCGCTGGAATAGCCAACATACCAATCCCAAAGCAAACATGTTCTTGCAGCGCAACACCGACTTATTGTCCATACCGAAGTCCTTCAGACTCTCTTTTGTGAGCGAGGTCAACGCCACCGGAACAATCTGCACCGTCTCAGGGATATGCAACTCCGTAAAAGGATTATCTGTCTTATATTGCGCTTTCTCGAGGTCCTTTGCCGTAAACGAATCCGTATCTACCAAGATGATAGAGTGTGCATGGATATGCTTCACATTAACCTTCAGTGCGGCGGGATTCATCGCCACCAACACATCTGCTTTATCACCTGGCGTATAGACCTTGTCTTTACCTACATGAACCTGAAAACCACTCACACCACCGAGCGTACCTTGCGGAGCACGTATCTCGGCAGGAAAATCAGGAAAAGTCGAAATCTCGTTACCCAAGATAGCCGAGAGATTAGAAAAGAGAGTACCGGTCAATTGCATACCATCCCCCGAATCGCCACAGAAGCGAATTACAATACTTGATATATTATCTGACATAACACTATTGTTTTTCGTGGATTATTTTATTATGGATTACATTATTGCTTTTCATGGATTACGCTTCATATATCACCCTGCAAAGGTACAACTTTTTTTGAAATATCGGAATAGCGCATCATTTGAGGACATAATTAGTCCTACACCACCAGAACTATACCTAATCATCATCTCGACCCTTTTAGAGACCCTATTAGACTAATAGACCCTATAAGCCCTATTAGTCTTACTCACACAAATTCAACCTACCATTTGCACACTTGTAAAATTAGCACTACCTTTGCGGTGTGTAATGCCAATACACAAAAATGAGTAATGGCAATACACAAAAGTGAGTAATAGCAACACACAAATAGCGCAACTATGATATACAAGCATGATTTAGAGGATGTTATACAGATGCAGCAAGTGAAGCACGATGAGAGTTTCCCACGCGAGGCATTGCAAACTATCCCTACCCATCAATCACCCGCAGCAACTATCATCACCGGTGTGCGTCGCTGCGGGAAAAGCACATTAGTAGAGCAACTCATGTCTCGTTATCAAGACGACTCACTGCTTCTCAATTTCGATGTGCCTCGTTTATATGGGTTTCAGATGGACGACTTTCGCCGTCTAGATACTATCATCGCTGAACGGGGATGCAGGCACCTATTTTTTGACGAGATACAAGTTGTACAAGGTTGGGAGTTGTATATCAATCAGAAGTTGCAAGAAGGCTTTCGGGTGGTTGTCACGGGTAGTAACGCCTCCTTGTTGAGCCGTGAGCTAGGCACGCATCTCACAGGTCGGCATGTGGATAGTGTATTGTATCCTTTCTCGTACTCCGAGTATTGCGGAATACGAGGCGTAGCTACGTCTGCTGAGACATTCAACGACTACTTGACCACAGGTGGTTTCCCAGCATATATTCGATGGAAAGATGAGCGCCTGCTTAATGAGTTAGCCAATGACATCTTATATCGAGATATCTTGGCGCGCTACAATATCCGTGACGAAAAGCCCATCAAGAATCTGCTACTCTTTGTTATGGCTAACATCGGCAATCGCATATCGGCTACTCGATTAATAGATGTCATTGGGGTAAAAACTGCCAATACAGTAGTGGACTATCTAACCTATTTAGAGAATACTTACCTCATCCAGTTAGTACCAAAGTTTTCCTTTTCTTACCGAGCGCAATTGATTAGCCCCAAGAAAATGTACTGCATCGATACGGGTTTGCATAATGCATTGTCGCCTTCGTCCTCACAAGATAGAGGACACAAATTGGAGAATGCCGTTTATCTAGCACTGATGCGACAAGGGTATGAGGTGTTCTATTTTGAGGAAGGGCGTAAGGAGTGTGACTTTGTATTGTGCCGTCATAATCACCCCGAAGCGGTCGTACAAGTATGCCTTGAACTCAATAGCGACAACGAGGCACGTGAATTAGAAGGACTAACACAAGCAATGGACTATTTCAACCTCACCCAAGGTCTTATCCTAACCGAAAACCAAGAGGACGAGATACATCAAGACAACCGCACCATCCACATTACCCCCGTATGGAAATGGTTGACTAAGAAGTAGCATACATGTCCAAAAAGAAACTGCCTAACAACTATGTGTTAGACAGTTTCTTTCTATAACCATGTTTTGGTATCTCAATACCAAATACTCTTACCACCAAGTACGAATATTATAGGTAACTGGCTGCTGATTCTCACCGTAAGCGACTCCAATATCACGAATGGCTTTAATAGAAGCCTTCTCTAAATCAACTTCATCCTATTGCTGTTTGAGCTTGAAATCCCACTATTCGTATAATTATGCCGATAGACATATTCCACCAATAAATAGTCACAAAGTAAAAACGAATAGCTTATTATTTGCAACATGAGATAATAAGCAAGAGTCCATTGCGGAAATTCTCGCAACGAGAATTATCGCAATGGACTCCCTCCTTTCTAATGATTGGTTTATCCCATAAGTTTGAACTTACTTTTTATCCTCTTTCTTTTTATCCTTATCCCGCTTAAAAAAAAGGAGCTGCATCATTCATTTTGCTATAGTAACTCATCCTTGACTCTTGCGTCATCCCTGCAGTTTGTCGTCTTGCTTCACGCATCTGTTCATAGTAGCGTTCGTTGGCCTCGCACTCGCTATGCCACGACTCACGCATACCCCCATCATCAAAAGAGAACTCTCGAGCATTGCCTCGATTGATATTAAGATTAATACAAACTTCATCCACATCCTGATTAGCACCCATGAAGGCGAAGTTCCAGCCCTTGCTCTTGAGACGACCCACTAACTCATGTATCTGCGAATAGGTAAACTCACGGGACGCATTCTCATAACCGTCGGTAATGACCGTCACCATACCCACTACATCTTCATACTTCGAGGTCTCCTGTTCCAGTTCAAGCAGAGATTTACCCATGGCATCCAATAGTGGAGTCGAAGCACAAGGCTGATATTGGTTTTGAGTTAGCTTAGCCACCTCTGCAGCTGGAGTACACTGATAGATATAAGGCATTGACTGTGTGTCGAACAAGAGAAGCGATACAAATTGTTCTTGTTCGTCTGCATGCTGCTCTGCAGCAGCCTTGATGCCATTGAGCACTTCATTGCAACCCTCGTAAGCTGCAGTACGAATACTGCTCATACTACCACTCTTGTCAAGGATAATCAGGTTGTAGATTCGGGTCTTCGGTTGATTGTTTAGATTTTCTTCCATAACTGTAATGTTTTAAAGGTTAATACTTTGTTTAGGGATGTTCTTAAAATTGCTTTTGAGATGATTTGTGAATTTTTATTTAGGAGATGGTTGGCTTGAATGAAGGAGCTTCGGGTTCCCTTCAAATCTCCGATTTTAAGGGTGACAGCGTGCGAG
>CAVJQD010000094.1:0-8416 GCA_963651555.1 uncultured Clostridium sp.
GCAACACAAAATTACAACGGACGGCTGATTCTTGCAAGAGAACCAGCCGTTTTTTATGCTTTTATGCGCGCCTCTTTTTTTCAGTTTACCGGACAGTAATATAATCCTTTCAATATCAGAAGGAATAAAATATAGTGTGTCTAGCTTTGGAAGCTTATAAACGTCCTTCCCATATTGTAATTTTATATCATGGGTGACATAGCTTGTGAATTTACACCACATTCTTGTAAAGGGTATTATCTGTTCTTTAGTGTAACTGATAGCTTTTAGTGTAGCATTGAAATAATTGTAGAAATTCACTGTGTTTTGATTGGCATACAAAGATATATCATAAGAAATTGATCCTTTCCCATTATAAAGTATTGGTCGTAAGTTTACATGATCATAAGTCTACATATAGACACACAAAAAACGCGGACTTCTGTTAGTCAATCCGTGTTCTGTGGTCGTAGGAAACCAAAATCATCGAAGAAACTTGCAGAAACCCACGCGTGTATATTCGCATTATCGCATACCCGTGGTATGCGTGCGTATAGAATACACCCATGAGCATCTACTAATGTCTTGCTATCGAATGATTTGGTGAAATTTCCTACGTTTCAGAACATCGACTGGCAAGCGTTAGCAAACGCCTTATTTTGTATGCCCACAAAACCCTCCCTACCACTTTCTTGAGGCACCGCCGTGCCTGTCAACGAAAGTTCTCGCGTGAGTTTTGCGTTGTGTAGATAGCTTTACCGTCCGTCCACACGCAGACGCTACAAAGGTACGATTTCTATTTGAATTGCACAAACATATACTAATCTACAATTTGACAATGTACAATTTGCTCGTTATCTTCGGTTAATACCTATATATCGTATTCAGTAATCTTTTTAATGGTCTGCATGAGTCTATTTGATAATGTTGTGAGACTCGCTGTGGTATATTGGGTTATTATTTGATAATATTTTTCCAAGGCTTTTATGTCAATTCGTGTCAATACGGCGCAGGCGTCCGTTCAAAAAGTCTGTGTCCGCTTCTTTCTTTTATTTCTTTCATTTCTCGTGAGCGTAGCGAGCAGGAGTTGGTCTCTTCATTTCTCTGCCACGCAGTGGTAAGGAAAAACTTCTATTTCTTGCACGTAGTGCAAAGGAAACCTAACCTCGAAAGTAAGTCTCCAGCAGTTCGTGTGCTGCCACAAACGAACTCACCTTGTTCTCCAACACGTCCTCTTCCGCTTTTTTCAGCTGCTCCGCAATCACCTCGTTTTGGTAGAAGTTCCCAAGCAGTTGCGCATTGATGGTCTCATACATCCAATACTTCGCTTGCTGCTGACGCTTATAGAAGAAATAGTTGTTCTTTCGTGTGAAAGCAATATAGTCCTCAATCATCTTCCAGACTTCATCGATACCCGTTTTCTCAACCGCCGAACAAGTAACAGCCGTTGGCTTCCATCCCGACTCGGTTGGCGGAAATAACTGCAACGCATTAGTAAACTGCGTCTTGGCAACTCGCGCCTTCTCAATGTTATTCCCATCGCACTTGTTGATAGCGATACCGTCCGCCATCTCCATGATACCTCGTTTGATACCTTGCAGTTCGTCTCCAGTACCCGTCACTTGCAAGAGCAAAAAGAAATCGACCATTGAGTGCGCAGCCGTCTCCGATTGTCCAACGCCTACGGTCTCAACCAAGATAGTGTCATACCCAGCCGCCTCGCAGAGGATAATAGTCTCTCGCGTTTTACGAGCCACGCCTCCAAGCGAACCTGCCGATGGCGAAGGACGAATAAATGCGTTCTTCGCAGTCGATAGCTCCGCCATCCGCGTCTTGTCGCCAAGTATACTGCCTTTCGAACGTTCCGAACTTGGGTCAATAGCCAGCACGGCAAGCCGTTTTCCTTGGTTGGTCAGCCCAACGCCTAACGACTCGATGAATGTCGACTTACCTGCACCAGGTACGCCCGTTATACCCACGCGAATAGCGTTGCCCGAGTGTGGAAGACAGGCTTCGATGACCTTCTGCGCAATCTCTTGGTCCGTAGGAAGACTACTTTCAACCAGTGTAACGGCTTGGCCTAAGATCGATACATCGCCTTGCAAGATACCACGGATATAATCGTCAGCTTGCAGAGTGCGTTTTTGCCGTCGGAAAGTAGAGTAGGGATTGACACTCGGCATCGACTCAATACCCGCATTGACGGTTAGTCCTTTATATTGTGCATCGTTTTCTGGATGATGATGTTGTTCCATAGTAAATAGTAATAAGAGGTATTAATAGAAAAAATAAGAGTCAAAGAGGATAACAATATCCACCTTGACTCTCGTTGGTATGCTTATTCTGCAATAGTCCAAACAACAGTTAGACGCACCTTAGTGTTCTTCGGGTCGTTGGTGAGCAGTTCAATCTGTCTGCGATAGGTGCCAGGGTTGACAACCTCAGTGTTCGGTAGAATCTCCATCGTGATGACGCCGCTCTTGCCGCCTTTGACTGTACTCTTAGCCACTGTCGCACGAACCACTTCAGGATTGTAGTTGGTGATGTTACGAATCTCGAGCGCACGTTGTCCGATGTTCTTAAAGGTAACCTTCTTTGCTACTTTACCACCTGCTTTGATAGTGCCAAGGTCAATGTTGCGGCTCTCAATATCGAAGATTGGCGCATTTTGTTGCTGTTCAACGGTCAACTTAGAGAAGTCCTCTTCAATATCGGCAGTGAGCGTGAGTTTGTACTCGTCCGTGATACTGCGTTTGCCGTTAACCATCATGTAGAGGTAGTAAGTGTTTGATCCCCACTGTTTGCACTTCTTTGTATCGAAGTTCACATTGAGTGTCCCCACTTCTTGTGGCTTGAGCGTCTTGAGAGAAAGTACTGCCGTGAGCATGTTGTCATGGTCGTTTTGCAGAATCTCAATGGTCACTTCGTGGTCGGTGAGGTTAGCATACTCAAGTGAAACAGTCTTGTTGTCGCCTTTATAGAGCGTACCGAAAGTCATCGTCTTGGTCTTGAGGCTCAAGTCGCCCATCTTGACAGTGTATCTGTTGACTGGCTTAGCTTGCTTAGGAATAACCTCGCCACGGATAGTCAGTTTAGTTGTAGGCGTAGAAGCGTTACTAGTAACGGTAACAGTCTTCGTGAACTTACCAGGACGACCGTTAGGGTTGTAGGTAACAGTGATAGTACCTGTCTGCCCAGGTTCAACTGGCGAATTAGTCCATTTAGGAGTCGTGCAACCACAACTTGCACGTACATTGCTCAGTACCAATGGTTCCATACCTTCGTTCTTGAACTCAAAGATGGTGGTCACACGACCATCTCCTTCATTGATCTTTCCAAAGTCGTGTTGGGTTTTACTGAAAGTGATGACAGGCTGTTGTGCCATCGTGGCGACTGCTACGAGAAGCAGCGCACCAAGAAAAAGTGATTTCTTCATAATTTTATTTGTTTGTCAATATTATCTTTGCTAGTGCTCAATGCGTTGAGCCGATTTAATCTCCTGTATCTTATGTATCGTGTTGCACACGTCTTGCAGCTCCTCGGTGTCGTGCACAAACAGCTGCACCGTCCCATTGAATATCCCATCTTCAGCGGTAAAGTGCATATCGTGCATATTGAGGTTGAAATCGTGCGAGATGATTTGCACAATCTTAATGATAACGCCCACCTTGTCGATACCTCTAATCTCAATGGTCTCGAGGAAAGTCTGCTCATGGTGCATGTTCCAAGAGGCGGAATAGAGGTTGTTTCCGTAGCTCGACTTCAACTTATCCGCCAATGGACAGTTTCTCTTGTGAATCATTATCATACCTCGCTCGTCGAGATAACCGAGCACATCGTCGCCAGGTATCGGACTGCAGCAAGGCGAAAGTTGATACTCGCTGTCACGGTTCTCCTCCGTGAGTATGATATGATGCGTCGTCTCTTTGCTTGGTACGGGTTTAGGCTCAGGGAGCGTTGGCATGTTGTTGCTCGACTTAGTGAAGTAACGCAGCCAACTCTTCTTGCTCTTCTGCGGCACGAGCTGCGCCAACTCGGCAAGGTTAATCCCACCTTTGCTTATCTGCAACATCAGCTGCATCGGTTCTTGCAACTGATAATGCGCAAGTGCCAACTGCAGAACCGTGTTATATTGCTCCTCCAGTCCAAGCTTAGCAACCTCTTCTCTAAATCGTTTCTCCCCGCCTTGCAGTTCCTGCGCATAGATCCTGCGAAAATAATTCTTGATGGCCGTCTGTGCCTTGGCGGTACTGGCATACTTAAGCCACTCTTCCTGCGGGTTCTGTGTGTGCGAGGTGATAATCTCCACTTGGTCTCCGCCTTGCAGCACATAACTGAGCGGCTCCAACTTATGATTGACCTTTGCACCCATGCAATGCAATCCAAGCTCGGTGTGCAACATGAAGGCAAAGTCCAAAGCCGTAGACCCCTGCGGAAGCGTCTTTATATCACCCTTTGGTGTAAACACAAATATCTCAGAGGCAAAGAGATTCAACTTGAAGGTGTCGAGGAAGTCAATAGCATTCGGCTCTGGGTGTTGCAGCAACTCCTTGATGGTCTTCAACCACTTGTCAAGCTCCGATTCGTCCGACTCGCCCAACTTATACTTCCAATGTGCCGCAAGACCTTTCTCGGCAATATCGTGCATACGTGTCGTGCGAATCTGCACCTCCACCCATTGTCCGTTCGGTCCCATCACGGTGACATGCAGTGCCTCGTAACCATTGGCCTTAGGTGTCGAAATCCAATCCCGAATACGCTCAGGGTGAGGTTTGTATATCTCCGTGAGAGCCGAGTATATCATCCAGCATTGGTCCTTCTCGCTCATCGTCGTGTTTGGCGTGAATACTATGCGCACCGCAAGCAGGTCGTAGACATCCTCAAACGAGATGTTCTTGGTCTGCATCTTCTTCCAAATGGAGTAAACCGACTTGATGCGCGCGCTGATATTGAACTCATACCCCATGTTCTGCAACTTCTCTCGTATAGGCGCCGCAAAGGTCTCGAAGAACTGCATCTGTTCGCTGTTGACATGCTCCAGCTTCTTCTCGATATCCTCGTAAATCTCAGGGTGTTCGTACTTGAAACTGAGGTTCTCCAGCTCGGTCTTGATAGGGAATAGTCCCAGCCGCAAAGCCAACGGAGCGTAGATATACTGCGTCTCGCCCGCAATCTTATACTGCTTTTCCACTGGCTGAAACTCCAGCGTTCGCATGTTGTGCAGACGGTCTGCAATCTTGATTAAGATGACTCTTATGTCCTCCGACATAGTCAGTATCAGCTTGCGGAAGTTCTCTGCCTGCACCGATGCTTGCTCACCAAAGACACCTCCCGAAATCTTCGTCAATCCGTCAACGATTTCAGCTATCTTCGGTCCAAAAAGATTCTCGATATCCTCCTTGGTATATTCCGTGTCCTCCACCACATCGTGCAGCAACGCAGCGCAGATAGAGGTACTACCCAATCCAATCTCTTTCACTACAATCCGCGCAACAGCAAGGGGGTGCAAGATATACGGCTCGCCCGAACGACGGCGAATACCACGGTGGGCTTGCTTGGCAAACTGAAAAGCCTTCGTGATAAGCTCCACCTTCTGCCGGTGAAGGGTATGACTATAGTCGTCAAGCAAGGCGTCAAACTCTTGCTGGATAACAATCTCCTCTTGCGGTGTTAAGTCACTTTCCTTCATACCAATAGACTATTTATTCAACTTGCAAAGGTACACTTTTTATCACAATCTGCAAAATAGATACGAATTTTTCCGTCCGACACCCCTCAATCTGTAAAATCTTTGCCCATCCCATATTAGAGACGGTATTGAATGCCGTCTCTCATAAAAACATCGAATACCAATGTTTTATAGAAAATCAAAGGCAATCCTCCGCAGGCGTCCGTGGAAAAATAATCAAGCTCTATCGCCCTTCAGCGCAGCAGCCTTTCCTTTGAATCGGCGTACCAATCGCATCGTCCTCCTCTTCACTTTCTCCCATTGCTTGACCCACGCCTCCGGATTGAGCAACGCCGAATCGGTCGCCGCCTTGTAAGTAAGGAAAATGCCAATAGGCAGTAAGATGCTACTACTCAGCCAGATACCTGCCCAAACGGGCCACAAGCCCTCACGAGCCATCTTATATCCCGTGTTGTCGATGAGGTAATAAATGATAAACATAACCACCGAGATGACCACAGGCGCACCCAATCCGCCTTTGCGGATGATGGCACCAAGCGGTGCCCCGATAAAGAAAAAGATCAGACACGCAAACGACAGTGTGAACTTCCTATGCAGTTCAATCTCATGCTTGCGTATATATCGCTGAGAATCATCAAGTAACAACGCATTATACTCCACCTGATCCCCCGCCTGCTTACCTTTCTCGTAGGCAATCGATGCCGCCTTCTCCTTGCTCCTTGGCGAAAGCGAGGCATACAAAGAGTCGATGTCATGCGACTGCTGCTCCTCTTTCGTGATAGCCGTCAACTGTCGACCACTCACTCTGTCCCTGCCAAAATACCGATTATTAACCATCTCCTTGCTCTGACCGCGCGACCTCTCGTGCGCAATCTGCTGAACCGAATCGATCGACTGCACCAACTCCGACACGTCCTTCGAGACATGTTGGTCACGCAACACCGACTCGTCATACCGACTAAAATCGGAGTCGAAGTCGATCAGCAACTGCTTCCGCGCAAACGTCTCCCGCCTGTAAGGGATACGGTCCTTGCTCGATACCGATGCGTTCTGCTGCTGAAGGTTCTCGAACGACTCGCCATTGTAGAGACAAAGCATGAGGTACTTCTTGTCCGCCGTGAAATAAAGCCGACCCGAGTCCGCCACCATCACCTTCGTGTTCCGAAAACCCTCGCTGAAATCATAGATCATCATGTCCTCCAATCGACCGGTCTTCGTGTCTTTGTGCCGCACATACACGTTGTAACCGTCGATCCCATCGTAGAACTCCCCCGCAGGGATGTCGAGCTCAGGCGACTTCTGCCTGAGAGAAAAGATGAGCGTCCATAGCTTCACTTGCGACTTCGGCAGCACGTTGTTCGAGAAGAAAAAAGCACCAACACACACAAACGCAATGCATATCGTGAGCGGCTGCATGATGCGAAACAGAGATATCCCCGCCGACTTCATGGCAGTGAGCTCGAACTTCTCGCCCAAGTTCCCAAATGTCATCAGCGACGCCAGCAGTATCGCAAGCGGAAGCGCCAGCGGAACGACTGATACTGTGGCATATATAAAGAACTCTGCAAGCACCGATATCCCCACACCCTTCCCCACAAGGTCCTTCACATGCATCCACAAGAACTGCATCAGCAGGATAAAGATACATATCATGAACGTCATCAAGAACAGTCCTAAGAAGTTCTTGAGGATGTAGATATCGAGTTTTTTTATGCCGAAGTTCAGCTTTTTCACCTTAACCTTCCAAGTTATCGCTCACGAAAGAGTAGGGTAGCAAGCTCTCCACGCCCTCAAAGAGATAGACCTCCTTCTCACCGTAAAGCAGAATAGTGAGCGGCTTCCCCCATATATGCTCGGTTTCTGCCATCACTTGCCGGCACGCTCCACAAGGCGAAACGGGCTCATGCGTGAAGTGTCCATCGGTAAAACCTGCGATAGCCAAAGCCTTAACCGGCGTGTGGGGATGACTCGCATTCGCATAAAAAAGCACCGTTCGCTCGGCACACAACCCGCTCGGATAGGCAGCATTCTCTTGGTTTGCGCCGCAAAGTATCTCGCCATCCTCTAATAGCACGGCGGCTCCCACGGCAAAATGTGAGTACGGACTATAGGAGTTCTGCGTACTATCTTTGGCTTTGGTAATCAGTAACTTGTATTCTTCAGGTAACTCTTCTGCTTGGTACGCGCATACCTTTGTCTTGAATTCAAACTCTCTCATATAGCAGTGTCTTTAAGAAAAGTGAGCAAAGGTACGCATCTTTCACGAATTACACAAGCCTTATCCCCATTTTCTTCGACTTCCTCCCCCGAATCCCTCCAACCTCCCAAACATTTAAGTACCAAATCCCCAGCCAATCACTCCGGCGAACGTCCCATCTATGTCCCACAAAAGTCGCCAATCAGTAGCTCCTCAGTACGACAAAAGTCCCGCAATTCAGCCGCAATTCTCGAGCGTATAACCCTACCATATCCCTAGCACTACCCTAGCACTACCCTAGCACTCCCCACTCTTACCGAGGTTTCTCCCCTCTTTTTTGCCTCTCATATCCCTACCTTTTTGCCCCTTATGCCCCTTATGCCCCTTATGCCCCCGCTGTCCCATAATCTCCCATAATCTCCCATAATCTCCCATGAGCCCTATAAGCCCCATAAGCCCCATAAGCCCTATAAGCCCTATGAGCCCTATAAGCCTTATAAGCCCTATTCGCCCTATGAGTCCTATATTTGAACAATATATGATAATATTTG
>CAVJQD010000095.1:0-7925 GCA_963651555.1 uncultured Clostridium sp.
ACTGAGTGAAAGTCAAGCAGATACAAATAAAAACCACAAAGCGCTCAAAAAGTGATTAGACATCCAAGTAATAATATATAAACGTGGAATTTTTAGAACATCCCATAAATCTCCTTGCCTGCAGGTTGTGCAGGCAGGGAGATTAGTTGATTTTAGTTTTGAGGAGTGTAGGTACGGTTGAGCGTAAAGTACCATTTCTCGTTCGATGAACCTTCCCAATCGAGGAATCCTTGTGCGTCAACAATAGTGAAAGAACCATCAGCAGGGTTGTAGTAAGCCGAACCGCCAGTCGAAGAGTAGTTACCCCATGAACAGTATGCAGCCAAGTTCGAGGTGATGACTGTCATCACTTTGCAACCAGCATGAGCAGGGTCGTCCTTGTCGGTGAGGAGTAGAGCCGGTGCTGCATAACCATAGTCAGGCTTTGTGCCGTCAGCAATGTAACCACCGCAAACGAATACGTTGTCGTCTTCAATGAGATCGAGGAACTCTTTCAAAGTGTTAGCGTCGAAAGAAGCAGAATTGAGTTTTCCGCTTGTGAAGTCGCGCTTTGTGCAGATAAGAGTGTTCTTTACCTCGCGTGTGAGAGTAGGTTGCCACCAGTTGGTTTGTCCTTTCTCTGTGTCTAATACATTGATGGTGTACATCACATCGGTATTGATGTTATTAACGCCCGATGCAGATACCTTTACAGCGATAGGTTTAGCCTTTTTGGCTTTGTCTTTTACGCTGATGGTAGTACTACCACCTTTCACACCGTGGATAGTAACGGTCGTACCCGCTACAGTGGCGGTGGCAATAGTCTCATCGGCACTGATAACGACATATCCGCCATTACCGGCTTTTATCTCAACGGTAACATCTTCACCTTGTGCAACTTCTACACTGCTTGCAGAGAGTTCCATTTCTACTACTTCGGTGTTGTCGCCACCATCATCGGTTTTACCCTTATTAGGGTCTTCTGGATCGTTGGTGTTGTTACATCCAATCATTGCTACACTCATAAGCATAGCGCTTAGGCAGATACCTGCCTTCCAAAACATGTTCTTTTTCATGATTTTGTGTTTTTAAAGGGTTAAATATAATAAGTTTATTCTGGTAAGCGTTTTTGTTGTTATACGCGTACATAGTCCACTAAGTATTCTGCTGGTAGAAGAGAGTCATCTATGGTGCCACCGTTGTCGCCACCGAGAGCCATGTTGAGCCATATATAGTCTCCCCAACCAGCTTTGTGGTAACGGAATGGATTCTCTGTGTTGCCTTTATATCCGCCTTGGTTGAAGGTCTTGCTCAAGTCAATCTCATTGAGCAGTTCATCGTCGAGATAGATGCGGATATAGTCTTCGTCCCAAGTAGTGAGCCAAGTGTGGAACTCGTTTCGCCAATTAGGGTTCTTGGCTTCGAAGTAACTCATTGGTTTAGAGGACGAGTCCCAAATAGCGGTCCACTGCTTGCTACTTCCCCATGCGGCATTAGCCAATATCTTCTCACGGTAGTATTCCATAACATCCAACTCACCATTGCTCGGCCAGTTATAGTCGTTGCCTACCATCCATATTGCAGGCCAGAGACCGCTACCTGTAGGTATCTTAGCACGCACTTCCATCTTGCCGTAGCACCATACGAACGATTTACTTGTGGTCATAGAAGCCGAGGTGTAGTTGTGCGTCTTGCCATCACTGCCGAGATGGTTCTTACGGGCAACAATATGCAGGTAACCGCCTTCTTGGTATGCATTCTCAATACTCTTACTGTAGAACTGCGGTTCGTTGTTGCGGATATATTCGCCTTCCTCAAAACTCCATACATTGGCATCCGGAGCACCTGTGCCATCAAACTCCTCTTGGAATACAAGTACATAGTCACCATCGAGATTGATGTCGCCCGTAAAGACCTCAAGCGCATCGCTATAGGTGAAAGCGTCGTTTCCTTCCACTTGTGCAAAAGCCGTGACGGTATAAGTCTGATAAGTCTCTAAGTTAGAGAGCGTGAACTGTGTCTCTTTCTCTGTGTCTTCCACATAGACCGTGGTAGCATCGCCTTTGTCACTTTTCTTCTTCCACGAGTAACCCTTGATGTACACTTCCATTGGGGTGTTGACCACTAACTTACAAGTGATGCTATTGTCGTCTTTGCTAACAAGTTGTACATCCACAGGGTCGCCAGGCGTGACCTCTATTGTATTGGAGTATACAAAGTCGTTTTGTCCAGCAATATCGGCAAATGCAACAATGCGGTAGGTGCGCCGTTTGCCCATGTTGGTGATGTCAACATAGTTCTCGCCAATGAGGTTATCCGATTCAATGTATTTCTCGTTCGATTCGTCTGTGTCAACTAAGGAATATCGAATACCCGCGAAGTTAACTTCGGTATCGGATTCGATATCGACTAAGCAAGTGACGCTATTCGTCCCAACTGCACTGAGCGAGAGTGTGATGGTAGGCTCATCGCTTACCTTGTTGTTGGTTGGGTTGTTGGTGTTGCACGCTATCAAGGAGAGTACCACCATGAATGATAGGGTAGTGCACATGATAATAGAAATAGGTTTTCTCATAATTCGTTGTATGTTATTTATCGCCTGCAAAGGTAGACGATGTATTCTGCAAAAAGGTCGAAAATATCCCGAGTTATAGGGAATAGAGCACGAAATACGTGTTATACATGATGTATAGCAGTGTTTGGTAGATGATTGTTCAGCGTCAATCGTCCATCGTACATTGAACAATTGTTCAATGAATCTACTGCAAAGATAATACGGAAATGCCCGTTTTGCAATGACAGCTGTCAATGAAATTTCTGTGCTTCATTGAAAGCTTTCAATATTTTCGGGCAAACTCGGCTTCTATCGCCACTTCCCGAGATGACATAAAAAAGACTCAATGCTTCCCGCAGAAAACATCGAGTCCTAAAGATTAGCATCCCTTCTGTGGCTCGAATCCTATCTACTATTGATAACAATCGGCAGAATAGTATCCGGAGATAGATTGAGGATTCTTTGAGTTATAGGACCAACAATCTCGTAAGAAGTACTACCTGTAAGCATATATACGCCCGTATTGGGTTGCCCACTCGCAATTCGTAGGATATCTTTTGTCTTGTATGTCGTACTATCTATAGTGATACTATTGTCTGCTTTACATACAAATGGCTCTCCGTTTACATTGACTGAAAAATAATAGGTCTGACGAACGGATGCCAACCCTATAGAGTAGATGGTATCTAACTCACTATTTGTATAGATATGAAATGTACCATTCTTTAGTAGTTCTGCAGAATCCGTTTCAAAAAACATACTCTGGCGGTGAAACCATGCGACGTCATTGCCATCTAATATCTCAGTTTTGGTGTCCATCTTCAATTTCACTTTCTTATCCTTATAAGGTCTCAATTACTTCTCAAAGGTAAGTACAGAAATGGAAACTTCTACGTTTTCACCGTAAAGTTGTATAGTTTCTTCTGTCGTTCCAAAATGAGGTTCCCAGCAAGCAGTACCTACCAATGCAATGAATATCAAGTAAAATACTCTTTTCATAATTTAGGTTAAAACTTAATTCCGCAAGATATTTCAATGCTATACCCAGAGAAATACTTGCGGAACTAAGATTACTGTAAAAGCCTGTGCCTATTTGTCGTAATGCCAACGATAAGGCATGAGACTACTCCTCCTTGTATATCGCATAGAATACAAGGTTAGTTGTGACGGTCTTGCCGTCTGCACTTGTGAATAAGTCTTCTGGTAGAGCGAATGGGTCGTAGTACTCGGCTCGTGCAGTCCATCCTGCAAAGGTCAGTCCTTCGCATGCAACGATTTCCATAGAAGGCAACTGCAGTGCCTCGTTAGCCTCGTAGCCCTGTTCCTCCATTAGCTCGCCGTCAGCATACCATTGAACAGTATAGGGCTTTGCGGTAGTAGTACCAGGGATAACCAATACCTCTACATCGCCCGTCACAGCAGGAATCGTGAGAGTGTTGTTCTCGTAGGTGAAGTCCGTCCCCCATGTCAGTGTCGTACCGCCCATCGTGACATCGAGATGACTGTTGCTATTGATGACATACCCGTTCATAGGTATGATTGTCAGCTGCAGTTGTGCACCTTTATTGATAGTGCCATCAGCCGACGATACGGTGCAGTTCTCAGATACTACAGTATAGGTCCATTCATTGGTTGGTGCTTTGATATAGACACACGAGATGACGCCATCAGAAGACTCCGTGATGTTCGTCACAGGCTTAGCAGAGATACTGTTCCATGTTGTCTTCGACTTTGTTCCAGGATAAGGGTCAGCAGCAGAACCAATATTCTTCTTGCTCCCTGTAGCCGAGATAAGTGTGTATCGTGGACTATTGGCGGTATTGTTCGGCGTGTTATTATCCCATGCCGTGGAACTATAGTTTACATACCAAACCAACATCCCATGACCTGGCAGATGGGTATCCCAACCAGTCTGTTGGCGGTTCTCAATGTAGTAGTTAACGCCCTCGTAGGTAGCGGCTTGCAGGGCGCCTGAAGTGTTTATTTGGTAAGCATTGTATCCTTCAGCGCCTGCAGCATAGAGAGTAAGCCGTTTTCCTGTTGCGCCAGGATTAACGGGTGTTGTCCAACCAAAGAAATACTTCTCATGAATACTATAGTTAGGAGGGCAGAGACCATCACCATTGTAACTACCATAGTCCATAAGGTCCCAATCGTTAGGAGTGAGTCCATTATCATAGTTTGTGTAACCTTCACCTTGTGTATCATAGAAGTCAGGCAAACCGAGTACATGACTAAACTCGTGGCAGAGTGTACCAATACCACTACGAGCAGAACTACCATTCAACTCACCGGAACAAGCATAGTTGTTGATATAAAGTCCATCAACCATAGTCTGCGACTTAGAATAGGAACAATATCCATATTCGATAGCCGACTCTATATCCCAGTTGTGAGGCCAGATAGTAGTGGTAGCGCCACCATCGGCTTGACCTTTGCCGGCATAGATGACATAGACAAAGTCAATCTTGCCATCATTATCGTTGTCGTATTTAGTAAAGTCAACATTGAACTCCGTATCCGCCAGTTTACATGCTTCAACAATCATGTCGGCAGCCTTTTGGTCGTCGCCTGCTTCACTGCCATCTTTACCATAGTAAGAAGTGTTCTTGGTCAACGTCACAGGTCCTACTACATCGAAAATAGGCTTATAAGCACCATTGGATTGGTCAATGAAATACTTGCGCGCAGAACCAAACGCACCACCATAAGTATAATTGACAGCATTCATCATAGAATCCATCTGAGCGGTGGTGTTACTGCTCTTGAAGGAAGCATCTTTGAAGTTAACAAGGATAAAGAGCCCTCGTGGAGCAAGGTTGATACCTCCGACCTTCTTAGCCCCACTACGCATCATCGGCGATTTAGCACGGCGTGCGGCAATAGTCTCTTGTGTAGGTTGTTGCTCTACTACTTGCCAGTAACCTTCTGCGTCGGCTTTCACTACTTCACCGGCACGGTTGGTGTAGTAATGATAGAATTCGTCACCATTGAGGCGTACTTCGAGAGTAGTGCCATCAGGTTGTGTCTTGGTCTGCCAACCACGATAGGCTGGAACGGCTATGAGGGAGGTGGCTGATAGAATGCAAGCCGCCAATATAATCAATTTCGATTTCATGAGTTATATACTTTAGAGGTGATTATTCTACTTTGCGTCCGAGACTGTCGTAGGTGACGCCATCTACGATGATATAAAGACCGCCATCGCGTATAATCTTGTGAACTGAATTCTCTTCGATGGTCTCTTCAACAGCGGTGCTGTATTGCCATTTGGCAACGAGTGTCACATTTCTTGAAGGCATGATGAACTGGTCGCCTGGTTGATAAGTCTTGCCGTTATAGGTCCAACCTAAGAAGTTGTCTCCAACCTTGGTAGGAGTACCTGAGGAGATGATGATAGTGTCGCCTGCAGCACACTGCTTGCCACCTCCGCAGTGTGTCGTATTACCCATGTAACCACTGTAGATGAAGGTGTAGCCAGAAGCACTATTCTGTAAACGGTAGAGTTGAGGACTTGTTTGTGAGGAAGTGTAAGTGGTAAAACGAGGATTCGATGCATTATATTGAAGGTTCCCGTAACCCGTATTTGTGCAGCGAATGGTAGCTTCGCCATTGGAGTCAATAGTGATTTTCCATGTGGTAGTACCAGAGCCCCATGCTAACTTCTTTGCTGCAGTACATCCTAATAACTTACCGCTAGCATTGGTGAGTGTCCACTTGCCTGTTCCTCCTCCAAGGGTAAAGATGGCAGCATCGGCACTGTAAGAAGAAAGTGATGTATAGTCCGATGAGAATTCTGCAGTCACATCTTCGAGGTATGCATTAGTAGCCATGTTCTGACTTGCCACCACGGAGTTAGTGTTCGATGCAATGATTAGTTGGTCGCCGACAGCGAGTGTGGAGGCATCGGTGACGAGGCTCCAATCGTCGGCTTGGGCTGGGCAGGTCAATCCGAGTAGGACAACTGCCAGCGCGCTGAGTTTGAATACTTTTCGCTTCATGATTATAAGTAGTTTATATTATTAGTCGTGCAGTTTGTTTCGTGTGTAATAGCCACGCACATAGACGAAATAGAATATCACGCCTAAGGCATAGAATATCGTTCCGCTCCAGAAAGCAATATGGTAACTAAGGTGTTCGGCTACTGCGCCGCCAACAAACATACCCACGCCCATGCCGAGGTCCCAACTGGTGAGTAGGGTAGAGTTGGCTGTACCCCGTTGACTATGTGGCGCCATGTTGATGAACATCATTTGAAAAGCAGGCCAAAGGTGCCCGTTGCCTAAGCCAATAACGAATGGGGCAAGGTAGTATCCTACAGGGTTGTGTACAGCAGAAAACAAGATAAACCCGCTTACCGATACAAGTATACCCATCGATGCGTTACGCAGTATCTTTCCTTGCCGCAACGAACGGCTACCCGTGAGTCGTGAGATGATAAGTCCCACCGCAAAGAGTGTGAAAAAGAACCCTGTCTGTCCTCCGATATGCAGCTCCTCTTTGCCATAGATAGCCACATATGTAGAGATAATACTATATGCCACTGCCACAGTGAAGATGACAATAAACGGAGCCCAACCCTTAAGCATAAGGAATCGGTCAAGTGATATGGTTTGTTTCTCTTTGATGAGTTCGCGTGGCTTGAGCTTCAAGGTAGCGTTCACAATCAGTCCCAATAACGAGCATATCAGCGAGAGCGCAAAGAGCATCTCGTAACTATGATAGTGCGCGAAGAGGAACATAGCAACACCAGGACTGATGGCTGTTGCAATGTTATTGCTTAGTCCGTAGTATCCAATGCCTTCGGCTCGCCGTGAGGAAGGCAGTACATCAATAGCGACCGTCGAAAGCGATACACCTGTTGCCCCAAACGGTGCACCATGCAGGGTACGGAAGATAGCAAACATTGTAAGACTTCCTGCAATGAGATAGCCTCCAAAGAATGCGGCTGTGAGGAAGTAGAACAACATCAGTACTGTCTTTCGTGGAAAACTGTCCACGAAGAACCCACTGAAAGGTCGTATGCAGAGAGCCGCCACGGCATAACCCGATAGCACAAGCCCTATCACCTGTTTATCCGCACCGTAGGTGTCGCTCAGATAAAGTGGCAATAGAGGAGTGAGGAGCATGAATGCAAAGTACATCAAGAAGTTGCTGCACCAAACTTTCACATAGTTGCTGTTCCAGAGTTTTTCTTGCTCCATGGATATTCTCTTTACGGGCGCAAAGGTAGTGAATATTTTTTGTTCTTCCTATTGTTCCCCTATTTTTCGTCACACCAACCACCGTCCTTCAGTAGGCAGTGCAGTCCCTCGTCCTTTTTGATAATTGTTTTTGACTTAAGTTTTTTAGATTTTTTTGACCACGTATATTTGACCATAACCCGCCCGTC
>CAVJQD010000096.1:0-7905 GCA_963651555.1 uncultured Clostridium sp.
AAGACCCGTTTGACCATGCTGCGATTGTGGAGACGACACGCCCCCGTGTCGTTCGAGCCGCTAGGCTCGTTTGACCATGCTCTGCTCTAGAATCTACTAGAATCCACTAGAGTCCACTAGAAAACCTAGCCCCTCTCTATCCACTCAAGCCCCCTCTTTTAATTCCCATTGCCACGCAGTGGCAAACATTTCTTTTAATTTCTCTGCTGCGTAGCAGCAAGGAAACACACCCGTGCAGAGTCAAAAAAAACACCCGCTTTTGAATATTTTCTGTAATTTTCGAACTCCTCCAAGCTTTCGTCCTTTTTCTTCAATTTTTCGTGAGCACGAACCACTCCCCCCCCCAAAAAAAAACGCACTGCGAGCAGCAAACAAAACGCCCCTATCAATTGTTAATTTTTAATTCCCCCATCACTCCCCGCACCACGCTCTCCGGATACCTAAAATAATCCTCCTGTCGCACGCGCAACAACCGCCACCCGAGCCGATGCAGTACCTCAGGCTGTATCACCTCACGGTCATGCACCGTCGGCGTCGCATAATACTGCCCGCCATCCAGTAGTATACCAAGCATATACGTATCCTTCTGTGTCGGGTCAAGCACTGCCACATCCACACGGAAATCGCTCTGACCCACATTCGTATCCACCTTATAACCCTCATGACGAAGCGCCGTTGCCAACTCCTCGGCAATAGGATGCGCCTTCACTGCCGGACGCTCCACACCAGCACCTATCAGCAACTCGCCACACTCCGCATAGTGCAGGAAGTTCTTCAACCCCTCTACACCCACCGCCTGCGTCTTACTCAGGTCGATGTCGTCACAATGCATATTCGTGAACACATACATCTCACTGCGCGCACGAGTAACCGCCACATTCAGTCGCCGCTCGCCACCGTCGTTATTAAGCGGACCAAAGTTCATACTGATCTTCTGGTCCTTGTCCCAACCGTACCCAACGGAGAAGATGATGACATCACGCTCATCCCCCTGCACGTTCTCGAGGTTCTTCACAAACAACGGCTCGGGTACATCAACAAAAGCCCTACGCTCCAACTCATGCCGATGCGCCAAACGCTCCTGCAAAAGGTCAAGGATAAGGTCTTGCTGAACCTTACTGAACGCAATGACACCCATCGACATCTGACTCAACTCATCTCTCTCCAAACGACGAACCACCTCGTCCACCACAGCCTCAGCCTCCTTACGATTAGTACGCGTAGCACTATAATCGTACACGCCCTCCGTGTAGCAATAATGCAGGTGCGAGCAGTGGTTATCCGCCGACGGGAACGTCAACAGATGGTCCCCATAGAAATAGTGGTTACTAAACGCTATCAGCGACTCATGCCGAGAACGATAGTGATAGTTCAAATAACGATACGGCATACCCAGCGTGATGCAGTCGTCGAGTATCGACTCCATATCGGCATCCTGCAGGTCCTCATCCGCCGACAGTTGCGTTTGAAAGAACGTTGTAGGAGGCATCTGCTTCGGGTCACCCACGATGATGGTCGCCTTACCACGAGCAATAGCACCCACTGCCTCCGATGTCGGTATCTGTGACGCCTCATCGAAGATGACAATATCAAACCGTGACGAATGAATAGGCAAGTACTGCGCCACCGAGATAGGCGAAGTCAGCATACAAGGACACAGTCTATGGATAGTCTCACCGTGGTCCTCAAACAGCCTACGGATACTCATACCCCGCCCGTGCTGCTTAATCCATCGACGAATAACCGTCAGCGATGCCTGCGTCACAGGGTTCTGCGAGTTCAGCGTCCGCTGCACATTCTCCTGCAAGCGTTGCAACAAACAACGTTTAGTAAGCGACTGGAACTCAGCACACAAACGCCGATACTCCATCACCGCCTCCTCGAAAATCTTACCGTTAAACAATGTCAACGTCTCATCATTAGCAATGATATCCAACGCACGTTGACGCCATACCGCATAACGCACCGCCTGCGACAACTGACCCGCATCTGCCGTATCCATGGCGTCCGCCAGTTGCGGATAACCCATATCCGTTAATCTGTTCCAACGCACACCATAATGCGACCACTCGTCCAACATATCCGTATGCGACAACCACGCCGTGATATGCGTCTGCTTAGCCTCATAATCCACAATATCCGCCAAGTCATGCCCCGCATAATCAGTGAGTTGTATCTCGTGCAAGTGATACTGTTTCCGCTTCCGTCCAAGCACGAACAACTTACGCAGACCCGTACTATTGAGCGACACCTCCACTACATCCTGCCGCAGCACCTGCAAGTGCAAACGCAAACGCTCCAACTCCTCCGGCTTAGCACTACGAGGCAACAAGTGACGCAACGGATGCTTCTGCACATCGCCATAAGTGGAACGAACAGTCTCCATCTCACGCAACGACTGCACGATACTATCCATCTCCGCATTCGTCGTACGCTGCAGACTGTCTTTGCTGAGTGCCACACGCAAGGTTGGCTCGCCGATAGTGATACACTGCTCGATACAATCCGCCAACGAGTAACTATCCCCATGCGCCGAATGCTTAGCATACAACCGTTCAATAGTCTGTAGCAACTCTTTGCGCTTGAGGAACAACTGGTCCGATGTAGCAACAAACTGCTGCTTCTCATCGCCCGACGGAACACTCTCTATCGCCGCCTGCAACTGTGTGATGAGGTGCGACTTATTGGCTTTGTTCGAATGCAACTCTATGCAGAAAGCACCGATACCGATGTTCTGCAATCGCTCTTGCACCACCTCCAACGCTGCACGCTTCTGCGCCACAAACAGCACCTGCTGGTCGTGGTAGATAGCATTAGCAATGATGTTCGTGATAGTCTGACTCTTGCCCGTACCCGGAGGGCCGTACAGCAAGAAACTCTTGCCACTCTCTGCGTCCACCACCGCCTCCATCTGCGAACTGTCGGCGTCAACTGGCAGTATCACCTCTATAGGCTTAGACGTCGCATCCATCTCGCGCGCACTAGCCTCAGGCAACGCCATCGACTCCGTCTTACGCTTCTGTACCAGACTCTCCACCAACGACGACGCGCGCATCTGCTCTGCATGCGTGTGGATATCGTCCCACATCACAAACTTAGAGAACGAGAATATACCCAGACACGTCTCCTCCGTGAAAGACCAATCCTGCTTACTGGCTGCCAACAACTTAAACGTCTGCATCACCTCATTGTAGTTGAGAGGCTTATCATCAGTCGGTATAAGCGACGACAAGTTACGCTCATGCTGCTGCTTGAGCAGTTCGATAAGCGTGATATTCACCAATGCATCGTCCCCCGTCGAGACGATATAATACGCCCCCGTCACACGCTGCTTTGTCATCTGCACCGGCACAAGGATAAGCGGCGCCTTGTGCTGCTCCGGCTTCTGCGACGGAAACATAGGGTTCGGGTTGTCCCAATAATTCAACATACCCAACGCCACAAACAGTTGAGCGTTACCTATCTCCTCGGCGTTGCTGTTCGAGGCACGCAGGATCGACTTCGCACGCTTATCCAACTCCTTCGAGTCTAACTCCGTACATAACCCCGCATCCGAGGTGTTGCCTATCGACTGCAGCACATACTTCTCGTTCGAGGTCAAGGCATCGTATAACTCTGCTGTTGCCATGTTTGTGAATGGCAGTATCCCACTCGACGGACGGATATTGATTAGCGTATTGGCCTTTGTCAGGTCAAGCAACTTCCGCTCCCAGTAGTTAATACGGGAAGAATTGTCAGATGTATTGGACATGATGTTATTTTATTTACGAGTGGTAATCCTGAGAAGTCTATGTTCGTTGTCTATTTCTATCTTGCCAAGGCGTTGGAGTATAGTCTGCCCAAGAAGTAAAGGTGCATTCTGACTCTTTACGACAGAGGCACGGATATTGGTCAGTGAGAGACCGCCAAAGTTAATAGAGCGCAAATTGATGACTGTGCCCTCAGAGATATTACCGTCTGCCGTTTGATAGTACTGTTTGCCTACAATATCTTTAGGGTCGAGGTATCCATTTTTCATCATGAATGTTGCTTCTACCATAGAGATAGTAACATCTGATGCTCCGGTGTCAAATACGAAGTTCAGTGGCAGGTCGTTGATAGTACAATTGACTTTTGTCACTCCATTGCTAGATGTGAATGGTATATCGACAACAACTTCTTCACCGGTACTTATCTCTTCATCCATTGTTATTTCTTTGGCATGCTGTTCTTCAAATTGACGCATCAGTTCTTGGAACTTAGGATTATTGCGAATCTTGTCGAAGTCGGTATCAATGGCTATGTGTTGCAGACGTCGGAAACCATTATCGTATGCTTTCTGCAGGTAGAAGAGTGCGCTATCCACATTCTCAATAAGAGCGTAGAAACAAGCAGGAGTATAGAACTCCGTGGTATCTTTCTGCATCTCCTCTCTAAGTAAGTTCTCTGCTTCAGTTGTCTTACCTAAGAAATAGTATGCATAGACAGCACACCATCTCTCACCTGGGATAGTATCCATAGCTATTACTTTCTCGAAGTCTTTCTTAGCGAGATCTGTCTTACCAAGAGCGAGATAACTACGTCCACGTCCATCGTAGCTGTAGTCATAGTTCGGGTTAAGTACAATGGCAGTAGAGAAGTCATCAATGGCCTTTTGATGCTGTCCTTCCAAGTGCTTGAACCATCCTCGTCTATAGTAAGCATAGTAGTAGTCCGGATAAGCATTTACGTATATATCCATATCCTCAATGGCTTTGGTACGATTCCCCATTTCCGCATAAATATCCGCTCTATCGCGGAATAGCTTTGTATCTGTAGAGTCCATGCTAATGGCATAGTTGATGTATTCTAATGACCTATCAAAGTCTCCTAACGAATAGTAGCATTCAGATATACGCTCATCAAGATATCCAAACGGGTTCTTAGTTTTGGCTGTTTTGTAGTTGTCGATAGCCGTTAGGAAGTCATCCGCATTCTCATTGACGGCACCAATATAGTAGTCCCATATTGCTTCGTTAGGTTCTTTTGTTCCTTGAATTCTTAGTTTAGCTTTAAGTGTGTTGATATCTTCTTCATTTTGAATATCAAGCATCATTCCGAATGCTTTATCATCGTTGCCAATATATAATGCTTTGATGATATCGTCTATAGCCGCATCATATTTATTTTGTTTGAGATAGCATTCTGCACGGAAAGAGAAGCCGGATGCGTAGTCATCGTGCATTTTGATGACTTTGTTGAAGAAGCCAATAGCCTCATCATATTTACCCTGTTCTTTTAGGTTACGACCGAGACCCATATACCCCATAACGCCACCCGGGCTGAGCTGTATAAGTTTCTTGTAGTCTTGGTCGGCGAGGTCATATTTCTGTTGGCGGAAATATATCTCAGCACGGTCCTCGTAGTAAGATTCTTTCTCAGGTTGTATCTTGATGGCTTGCGTGTAATCTTTGAGAGCAGCGGCAGTATCTTCGAGATTGATATATATCTTAGCCCGCATCTGAAATGCCCATCCGTAATACTCAGGGTCGTTTTGGGGTATATATTTAATGGCATAGTTAGCAGCAGTGAGAGCCTGACCGTACTGTTTGTCATAGTAGAGCCGAACGAATGCTATCCACCCGAAGGCGTAGCCGTTCTTTGGGTTTTCCTCGAGTTCTTTTCCGAAGTACTCGATAGCGGTCTTTGCATCTTCGTTATGTACTGCTTCTACACCGCGTGAATAATTGTAACTGTCGGGGCGTTTCACTTCTTTTGCTCCGAGTGACGTGATGATGGCTGCCAAGAAGGCGAGAATTAAAAGAGACTTTTTCATATCTATTTGTTTTGGGTTATTAGTACGTTACTATGTAAAGAGATTGCAAAGTAACATTTTATTTCATATATACAAGTTTTAGTCGTAATATTTTGGTTAGAATTCAAACTGTACGGGGTGATGTTGTTTGAGTTTGTTATAGGCGTCGGGGTTGAAGCGGTAGAGCGTAGCGGGACGGTGTCCGCAGTCTGCTGTTTCGTGCCCTACGGCTTTCACTATCTCCAAACTCAACATCTTACGGGAGAAGTTGCGCCTATCGAACGAGGTCTGAAACACTCGTTCGTAGGCTTGTTGCAACATCGTCATCGTGAAACGCTCCGGCAGTAACCCAAAGATCACTGGACGAAAATACGCCTCTTCACGAAATGACTCAAGGTCCATTATAGGTTTAGGTGTCATGGCAATGAGTTTATCTTGTTATCTCAAAGGTCTTCCTTTATCATCTATGAGCGTTCCAAACGACTCATCATACTTACCAAAGGCTGCAAAGAACGCATGCTTCGTCTGAGCCTTTATGTTATAGAACAATGGCGGTGTCAATGGGTGATAGTTCTTATCCATCAAGCCCTCTTTGCCATTGTAAGAGGTATACACAAAGCACTCTGTTGGCTCTTCTATAAAATGCCCATGCGCATCCTTCTCCAAGGAGGTATAGGTCAATTCACGGATGTTCCTATAGATAACCTCACATATCATCTTACCCTCGTAGTCGTATAGATGCTCCATTCCGTTATACTCCGACACAATGATACCCTCCGACCAGTCTATATCCACCGCCTTATACTTACCTATAAGCACCGTATCCAACTCCTCCGTCAACACAATACACTGCTCCTCACGATGCAGGTTATACAATTCATGGTCATAGTTCCACTCTATGCGGTCATACAACGGTCGTACCGCCCAATTGGCTGCCGTATCAAGTATACCCTTACAACCATTATCCGAATTAACGATAAGTTTACCATGCACATAACACAACTCATAATCCCCACAGTATGGCAACGGCTCGGCATTAACACGGGAACCGTCACGACGGAATATATAGATACTGTCGTCCTTCACCATCACACCCCTATCGGAACGAATAGCCCACGCCATGTCGTAGTCAAGCGAGGTTATCAGTTTACCCGTATTAAGGTTGATATATGCACGGTGGTCGTTCTTAGCAAGGACACCTATGGTATCACGATACGAGCAATACAACCATTGAATACTATCAACCAATATCTTACCCGTCTTCGGACTATATATATACCGCCCATACCGATAACGCAAGTCTGCATTACCTATCGACTCGCCCACGAGTTTACCCTTGAGATCCGTCTTGCTTCCCGTACAATGTTTGCAAATACCCCAAGTCGCAACACCCACCAAGACATAAAACAAAATCTTGCAGATAACGACCCACCAACGCTTCTTAGGCTTCGCCTCACCATCCTTCACCTCACCATCCTTCGACTCACCCCCAGCACTCCCAGTCCCCTCAGAGTCCTTACATTCAGCACCATCAGCAGCCGTACCTTCAACGCTTTCTACCTTCCCTGCGTTCTCAGTATTCGCTGCCGTTGTGCTTTCCGACTTTGCCGACTGCTCAGCATTCTCAGCCTTTGCGCCCTCAGCCGTTGTTCTCTCCGAGTTCTCAACCGTTGTGCTCTCTGCATTCTCAGCCGTCTCCGACATCTCAACCGTTGCGTTCCCCGAGCATTCCTTACTCTCTGCTGTTACAGGATTCTCCTGACTATCAGCAGCATTGACTTTCTTTTCATCATTCACATCCATAATTACTATATTTAAGAGGTTTATATTATCGTTTTAGAGATTCGTATTCCCGTTTCCGTCTGCGAAAGTAGAATGAATATATTTATTCTACGAAAAATCAGTGGTTAGATGTATGAAATACACAAATATGTGTACGAAATACACCTTTTACCACCCATTTTGTATAATCCACCCCACCCATCTTCAACCTTCCCCAATGGAAACGCAGACCCTCGCCCACAGAAAACTACGCCGTACGCCTCGCCCACGTGAAATTATAAGTATGCTGCACTTGGGGACGCGGGCGCTTACGGGGTCCCCGCAAAGCCTGCTTTGTGGGGTGTCTGACT
>CAVJQD010000097.1:0-7762 GCA_963651555.1 uncultured Clostridium sp.
ACAACAAACCCATCGGAAGAATCAAATATGCTCTCCTTTAATTCCGCCAACGGGTCCTATTTATTCTATTCTTGTTCATGCCTGTATTTGTCAAGCAATGTTTCTGTAGCACCGACAGCACCTTCTTAGATGCTCTACGCTCTTTCATGATAGGCGCAGCTATCGTCTCGACCATACTTCTCATCCGCAACAAACCCACCTGCATCATACTCCTCTCGATATTTGCTATTACCACACTAACGGAACTAGTGATGGTACTAACCTACGGCTGTTATATGAGCAGAGACCATTTCCTCGCATTTGTCACCACAACGCCCGAAGAATGCAGTGCTTTTGCCTCGAACAACCTTATCGCACTTGTCTATCTCTTACCCCTACTCTTTGTATTCGTCGGGATATGCATACTCTTATGCTGCTCAAGTATTCCCTCTTTCAAACTGCGACTATCCAACTTTGGTCTTTGTTCCGCGCTCATGATAGTCTCACTCCTTCCTTACGACCATCGTGAAGACTTTACCAACTTCCAAGCCTACAAGGTAGACCTATTCTTCAGCGTTCTATCTGTACCGCCAATGAATATGTTCCACCACGCTAAAGTCGCAATCCGTCAAACGAAAAGGATTCATGAAGCCAACGACTTTGTCTTTAACTCCACGCGCCGACCCATTGAAGGCAAAGAAACATACGTCTTGGCAATCGGCGAATCCGTTCGCTATAGCAACTATGGGCTCTATGGGCAATATCAACGCAATACTACACCGCTCTTAGGGCAACAGCCAAATATCATAGCCTTCGATAACTACTATACCGGTGGTTGCTCAACGGCTATCTCCATACCTATCATAATCACTCGGGCAACTACTCAAGACGAAACTCCGTCATACACTGAGAAAAGTATCATTCAGCCCTTCAAGGAAAACGGATTTACTACAGTAGTAATAAAACAAGGACTCTTCATGCAACCCTCTGCTGAATACCTCTACCAAAATGTCGACTATGCTGTAGAAGCCTATACGGATGCCGATGTGATTACGGCTATCGACTCTATCTCGCAAGCACATGAGAAGACTTTTATCATGTTCCAATTCCATGGCTCACACTTCTATTTCGAGAATTGCCCAGAGGCTTTTAGATACTGGAACCCCAATAGCCTTTCCGAACCTCAAAACAAGAGTGAGGAGTCGTATGTCAATTCTTACGACAACTCGATACTCTATACCGATTATCTACTGAATAATCTCATTGATACACTGAAAAATAGAGGCACAAGTGCCCTTTGGTATATATCCGACCACGGTGAAACAATATCCGAGTCGCATTGTTGGCATGGACTAATATGTGACTCCAACGAATATCATGTGCCATGCCTATTCTGGTATTCCGATGCTTACCAACAGACTTTTAGTGACAAAGTGGCTACCCTCTCTGCGCACACCCACTCCCCTATCAACGCCGAGAATATATTCTACACCATCTGTGGTCAAACCGATATCGTACTGCCAGAAGTATACTCGCGCAACGATTGGGACATCTCCTCTCCATTATTCCAACCCCATCCACGATATCTAGAAGCCAATGGCACTCTCAAAGAACTAGACTAAACATACTAGTATAGGTCTATAGGTCATTTTGGGTCTATAGGTCATTTTGCAGGCTGGAACATGGTCTCAGCCACGATTGGGAGCGACTGACCAACGATTCAAAATATTCAAGAAACGTTACGTTCTCACTATAAGAAAAAAGAAACCAATCACTGAGACTGCTTTCTTTCATTTCCTTTATTTCTCGTGAGCGAAGCGAGCAGGAGACACAAAAGGAGTTCTCTTCATTTCTTTTGCAGCAGTGCAAAGAAAACTAAAACGATTGCAAAATCCGCCCCACTCAAAACAACTCCAACTGTTGTGGAGGCGGATTGACAATAGTCTCTTTTTGGCAGTCAAAAACTTCGATATCACCAAATTGTTTGTCTGTGATACGAAGTATCCCCACTTTCCCATGGGGCGGCAGACTGTTTTTCACTCGTTTGATATGCACATCGGCATTCTCGGCACTCGGGCAGTGACGAATATACGAAGAGAACTGAAACATCTCGAACCCGTCCTTCTGTAAGCGTTTGCGGAATTGGGCATACTCCTTCCTGTCTTTTTTGGTCTCTGTTGGCAGGTCAAAAAGTACAAACACCCACATAATACGGTATTCGCTAAAACGTGTTGCCATCACCAATCGGGATAGATAACTTTCCGTGCTTCGCCCGAAAAGCACTGTCGCACACTGTTTGCCGTGGTCTGCATCGCAATCATCATCGGACTGCGATGCCCATCGATAATAACATCAGTAGTCGTTATCGAAAGCAGATCTCGCTTGATAACCGGCGTAAGAGTCTCACTATCTTTATATAACGGCAACAACTCCAATACCTTCAAATCCACAAAAGCCCGATAAGGCTCCATGATATCATCTGCAAGGCAATAAGCATCGTAGCGACTGTGATGGTGAATACCCAAAGTCGGCAATAGTCCTGCTGCTACCAACGAACGAGCCATCATCGCCCGCACCACCGAATAACCGTAGTTAAGCATAGCGTTTTGGATATCGGCAAACTGCCCTCGCACGAATGTAGTGTCACCAAACACTTTCTTCCAATAATAGGCTGCTGCACGCCCTTCTAGATTGTCAGCATCTCCAGAACGCACCGAAGATGCCCAAGTGAGCATATTCCTGTTTTCAACAGGTATCTTGCTCAGTACGTACGCTTGGGAACGAATCTTACTGCTGACTGTCTGTTGCCACAACTGCTTGCGCAGCGGTTCGGAGGCGTTTATCTGATCTTGATAGCGTTCACTCTGCAAGTTATGACAGTCTAAGGGAAGCAGTAGTCCCGTTGGGAGGTGATAGTCATTGCAGGTGATGATGGCGCAGTTGTTGTCAAGGAGGGCGGAAGTGAGTGCCAATGTGATTGTAATCTGTTTGTTTTCGAGAATAACCACACCAATATCCTCAATGGGGATAGTGCGTTTAGGCACAGGCGGGTCTGCTGCGGGTTGCTCTACCACCAGCTGACAGTCGTGCAGGCTGAGGTAAGCGGGGTTCGTGAAACATAGTACTCGCTTTATCATGGTATATAGGTATTAAAAGAGCCAAGAGTATGGATATACCTACTCCTGGCTCGGGTTAAGTTATTGTATTACAACTCGGATATCTCTCCGAGAATATTAATGCGAACCTTGTGAGGATGCTGGGCAAAGAAAGCCTTGATACTGGTCAATCGCATAAGTTTACGCAAGTCTTTACTTCTTTGCAAATTTTCCTTGCCATCATATTTATCATCGACACTAGTTTCTACATGGTAACGGAAATAATAGTCACTCAATTTTACCTTTTGCATTCTATACAGATACTTATTCAGCGTCTGATAGTCCTTATTCTCCATAGCAGTAGTATATTCGCTATCCTCCATACCGAGAATAAACATCTCATTTTGTTGCATAGAAACCACAAACTGCCAATCGTCATGCGGCAAGGTCTCCAAAAACTCTTGAGGTAAATCGGAGTTAATTAGGTTATCCCATACCGACTTAGGATTATCAATAACCACTGGCACACCATAGTGTTTGCGTTCTACCGCATCCCAGAAAGAGACAACCTGCTCCTGATATTTGCCATCTTTATCTTTGTAAATTGCAATATGATGATTGTTACCAGTCTTCACAAAACCGATACCTTCTCCTTGTTCATTGCAACGCACAGCACGCATTGACTCATCTTTCAGTCCTGTATAGCAACGCACACTTTTTATCTCCATCCCCTTAGCCGAATACAGCGATTCTGCAAAAGCAGTCTTTTGATTACCACCATTGGCTTTGATTCGGTCTATCACCAACTGCTGAATAGTCGGGTCAATGATGTTCTCGGGTTTCATACTCGGGTGCGTAAGAGGATATTTGACTACGTATTTATCCCCTTGCTTGCCATATACAGTCTCTTCTGACAATGCCCCACGTGGTACTTGCAGCCCCGTTTGTACTACGGTTCGTTTACCACCATGATATACGGCTCGTTTGGCAGGTGTCGTAACTCGTTTACCTGCACGGAACGAGATAAGAATACCATCTGCAGCCTCTTTCACTGCCGATACCGGCAAGTGTGCTTGCGTATCTACCCATTTTTGCAGGAGCGATTTCTTCTCGTTGAAATGTTGCTCGGCAGCCTCTTTTTGTACCTCATCGAACATCTGCTCACGAGAAGCGTTTAAGGTATTCAGACGTTGAATAACACTCTGACTTGTCTGTGCAATAGTCACAGCATCGATCGCATGATGGCGGTGGTCCATACGCTTCGTCCAACCGATAATACTCTCCCTGTGCTTTGCCTCGTTCCACTCCGTCATATCGTCCACTTCATTATATCTCGGCAGATTGAGCAACTCCAACACCTCATTATACCCCCATTCACTACGCAAGAAATCGGTCACATTACCACTCGTGGTATAGACATGGCGATAACCCGCTTTGAGTATCTCTACGGCTTTTCGGGCTATGTATTGGCTCTGGCGCAGTTGGCGCTCGATGAAGTCTTGCGGGATATCCGCTTTACGCCAAAGCAAATGCTCCCATTTGGTCTTACTAATCTTTCCATCCTCTTTGGCTTTATTCACCAAATTGATATAACGCGTCACTTCGGCTTCACCTTTCTGCTCCATGTATTCACGAGCCGTAAGGTTATTCTTGTCACTGTTACATTTATGGTGCGCCAATATCTTATTGCTAAAACTATCGTCAAAGAGTACACTCTGCGGAATGATGTGTTCTATCTCGGCTTCACCATTTTTGAACTCTGCGTCAGTGATAAGTTGACCACAATAAGGACAATATTTGTCAAACTGCTGCCACATCTTATAACGCTGAATACGGTTGCGAGTAGGCGTGAGACCTTCTTCTTTCAGTCGGTCAGAGATAGTCTTATTCTCACGCTCATTCTCGTTATTGCGTTTATAAGTTCCTTCTCGCTCATCCTTACTCTGTTTCAACTCACGAGCAAGTTCCACACGAATCTCATCAATCTCACCATACCGTTCACGCAACGCATTCACCACATTGATCATCTGGTTGAGAATCTTCTCTATCACAGGCTGGCGGAGGGCATTCTTTTCCAATAACGGCAGCTTCTCCAACAGCACTCGTGCCTCGTTCTGCTCTTTGGTCAAACTGTTGGAATGGTTAACACCTATCATCTCACACGCTTCACTATATTTGTAACCCTCCATCAAATAAGGCAATAGCCGACGGATAAACTTATGCGACTTATTGGTATAGCCAGGTTTCACAAAATCAATCTGGCACAAAGCATCCAAAACAGCCTCGTCAGTGATACCAAACTGTTTGATTAGAGCCTTGCGCAACTCATCCTCATTATCGATCGAGTACAGCACATGCCACAAACGGAACAAAGGAGTATTCTCAACTTCTGGACTAACGGCTTGTATTAACTCGCCTGTACTGATATCCACTTGAGAATCTTCATACTCTAATTCCATCTGCAGCAGGTCGTGATACTTTCCGCCAAGTGCTTTGCGAATCTGCTCCAAGGTACTATTACCCTTCAACCCCTTACCAATAGCCTTTCCTGCCCACCAACCGTCTTTCTGAGTGATACCGAGTATCTTCTGCATGTCTTTCAACCCCATCTTCTCGTGCTCATTGAGAAAATCCACCATCTTTTGCCGCTGCTCAAGCGTCATCAAAAACGTCTCATTATTCTTATTGGTCAGCGTAATGTTATTCACCATCTCCCACATTGCACAGAGTTGTGCCAAAGGCGAAGTACGTGGTGCACATTTAGGTCCTGAGATGTATTTCTTTCCATCGGCACGGGTAAACTCTTTTTTCTCAAACTCACAATAACCAACCAAGTGCTTACACGACTTCAACGGCCGCTGATAGAAGATAATACCATCTCGCAAATCCTTAATAAAAGCATCCGTCAACACATCAGGATAATACTGCTGTTGAGTGCGCATTATCTGCTCAAACTCCTCAATATACGCCTTTCTTGGATAGACTAAACCACGAATTCGGAAAGTGTAATAGACACCACCATTGTTGTTTTTCACAGCAGTATCGCGCAGTTGTTCATAGAAATATTGTCCGAGTGTCTTGCCCGTAGCATGAAGTGCCTCAAAACGACCATTGACTTCTTCTACATATTTAGTTTGCTTAGAATCACCACTATTATCCGCCTTGGCATGCTTGTAACCTCGTTTCTGATTGATATGATACAGCACACGCCCCAGTTCTGTAAGACTTATCTGTTCCGATGCCGCCCTCGCACGCAGATGCCAAAGGTCAATCACATTCTCATCCATGCGTTGTGGAAGCATATTGCGTTGACGAAGTGCCTCTGTAAGCAGTGTCCTACGCTGTTGATAACGGTCATAACCCTTGCGAGCCGTACGACGTTGCGTGCGGTCTGCGTTCTTTGTGATGGCTTGTCCTTTTTGAAATTGGTCACTATCGTCATTACTAATGGGTACGATTCGACTGCCTAATGCCACTATCTGCTGAGGCTTATCATTATCCATCTGCAATAGTGCCCAACCAATCGAACCTACTCCTAAATCTAATCCAAGTACTTTGCGCGTTGCCATAGTGTTATGTATTTTATTGCGCAAAGATATGATATTTGTTTGATATAACAAAAAAATACGACAAATATTTGGTAGTTCGGAAAATTAACCATACCTTTGTCGCATAAAATTTGAATGATATACATAATAAGGATTTTTCCGTTGTGTAAACATTTGGGGAGGGACTAACGTCTCGCCCCTTTCTTTTTGCCCTACTCTCTATCCCATTAGTATAGTCTATCCTCGTTTTAATGGTCTTTTAATGAACTTTAATGGAGAATATTTGGCAATATGCTGACTACCAATGGAATATTTGACAATATTTGTTTCAAATAATTGTCAATAGCCGTTGCCCAATGTGTAGATGATAATTTTTAATTTGAGTTTTTTAGATTTTTTGACCACGTATTTTATGTTAATTCGTGACAATACGCCGCAGGCATCCGTTTAAATCTGTCCCCCCCCCCCCCCCCCCCGTCAGCGCAGCCATACAGCCATCCATTCATACATTTATACACGAATATTCGTCCATATCATTCAAATTTTGTACTTTTGCCCTTGATAAACAACTTATCGTCTCGAAAAAAAAAGAGAAATAGCGTTGTGTATATCATTCAAATTTTGTACTTTTGCCCTTGATAAACAACTCAGCAGGCTCGCAAAGTCTTCCAAGATGTGTTGTGTATATCATTCAAATTTTGTACTTTTGCCCTTGATAAACAACAGTTGGAAGAGAAATATCCTGACTTATAACGTTGTGTATATCATTCAAATTTTGTACTTTTGCCCTTGATAAACAACCGAGGTTCTGATACAAGTCGCCAGCGTTGTGTTGTGTATATCATTCAAATTTTGTACTTTTGCCCTTGATAAACAACTTATTCCCAAAACTCCACACGCTACCGATGGTTGTGTATATCATTCAAATTTTGTACTTTTGCCCTTGATAAACAACTATCTATGCGCTACAATAAACCCAACACGTGTTGTGTATATCATTCAAATTTTGTACTTTTGCCCTTGATAAACAACCTACCGCCTGCGCATTAATGTGTTGCGAGTGTTGTGTATATCATTCAAATTTTGTACTTTTGCCCTTGATAAACAACTACCAATCGAAGAGGCTCAACTATTCCGTGT
>CAVJQD010000098.1:0-7744 GCA_963651555.1 uncultured Clostridium sp.
GAGTGAAGTCCAGTGGACTGAACAAGAATACCTTGTCGAGCCCTCGTGTCGTCCGAGCCCATAGGCTCGATACACCATCCTCTGTCTGTTAATTGTTAATTGTTAATTGCCCCCACAATACTTGTACGTACCAATCTTTTGTCGTACCTTTGCACTTCAAATACGTAAACAGCATAAATCGATGAAGAATTTCGTAGAAGAACTCAAATGGCGAGGCATGTTGCAAGACATCATGCCTGGCACCGAAGAACAACTACTCAAAGAACCAACCACCGCCTATGTAGGTATCGACCCAACGGCTGACAGCCTCCACATAGGCCACCTCTGCGGCATCATGATGCTTCGGCATCTGCAACGCTGCGGACATAAGCCAATCGCACTCATCGGTGGTGCTACAGGTATGATTGGCGACCCTTCCGGCAAATCGGCAGAGCGTAACCTGCTCGACGAGCCTACCCTCAGACACAACCAAGAATGCATCAAACGACAGTTGGAGAAGTTCCTCGACTTCGGACATGGCGAAAACGCTGCCGAACTCGTCAACAACTACGATTGGATGAAGGATTATAAGTTCCTTGACTTTGCCCGTGACATCGGCAAACTCATCACCGTCAACTACATGATGGCAAAAGACTCTGTCAAGAAACGCTTCAATGGCGAATACTCGCAAGGTATGTCCTTCACCGAGTTTACCTACCAACTGCTCCAAGGCTACGACTATGTCTACCTCAATAAGCACAAGAACTGCAAACTGCAGATGGGTGGGTCCGACCAATGGGGCAACATAACCACCGGCACCGAACTCATCCGCCGTATGGGCGGTGGCGATGCTTTTGCACTCACTTGCCCACTCATCACCAAAGCCGATGGCGGCAAGTTTGGCAAGACCGAGAGCGGCAATATCTGGCTCGACCGCAGATACACCTCCCCGTATAAGTTCTACCAGTTCTGGCTCAATGTATCCGATGCCGATGCTGAACGCTACATCAAGATATTCACCTCCCTCGACCGTGACGAGATAGAATCCCTCATCGCCGAGCACCAGCAAGCACCACACCTGCGCTTACTGCAGAAACGCCTTGCCAAGGAAGTGACTATCATGGTACATAGCCAAGAGGACTACGACATGGCTGTCGATGTAACCGATATCCTCTTTGGTAAAGCCACGGCCGACCGCCTGCGCTCACTCCCCGAGGAGACCCTCCAACAGATCTTCGACGGCGTACCACAGCATCATATCAGCCGTGCCGACATTCAACAAGGATTGCCTATCCTCGACCTACTCGCTGTCAATACACAGATATTCCCAAGCAAAGGCGAGGCGCGCAAGATGATTCAAGCCAATGGATTATCCATCAACAAAGAGAAGCACAACAACCCCAACGAGACCGTCGGCACCGAGGCACTCCTGCAAGACAAGTATATCCTCGTGCAGAAAGGCAAAAAAGAATATTTCCTTATTATCGTTGACTAATATTCATATCTCTCTAGGGATGTTCTAAAAATTGCTTTTGAGATGATTTGTGATTTTTTATTTAGGAGATGGTTGGCTTGAACGAAGGAGCAATGCGAGCATTGTGACTGAGAGAAAGTCAAGCAGATACAAATAAAAAACACAAAGCGCTCAAAAAGTGGAGAAACATCCAAATTAGAAGCAAAATAACGAAACGTGGAATTTTTATAACATCCCTCTAATATGATAAAGCAAACAACCAAGGCACTACTTCTTCTGCTCGCAGTGGCATGCTCCTCCTGCGTAACGCAGAAGCAGTTGTCCTATTTCCATGCTGTCGACGCAGCCGCTGCCGACTCTATCAATAGTAAGAGAGCCGACTACTCCGACCCTGTCATACATAAGGGCGACCAACTCTTCATCACCGTAAACGCTATCGACGGCGAAGCAGCAGCACCATTCAACCTGCCTGTCACTTCGTACATACCCACCGGCTCGGAATATGCAACCACCACACCTTCCCAGCAGTCGTATATCGTTGACGATGAAGGTAATGTGATGTTCCCTATATTGGGTAAGATACACCTCGAAGGACTATCCAAAAGCGAAGTCATACAACTCCTTACCGACAAGATAAGCGTCTCCCTCCGTGACCCTATCGTCAACATCCGCTTCATGAACTTCAGCGTAACGGTCATGGGCGAGGTAAACCGACCAGGGCAATACACCGTCAACAACGAGCGAGTATCTATTCTCGATGCACTCGCAATGGCGGGCGACCTCACCGCCTACGGTAAGCGTGACAATGTGCTGCTCACCCGCGAGAAAAATGGTAAATTGGAGTTTGCACGACTCAACCTCAACAACGCCAGCCTCTTCCTCTCGCCTTACTTCTACCTGCAGCAGAACGATGTCCTCTATGTAGAACCGAATAATGTACGAGCCATCAGTTCGCAGAATATATCATTGTACCTGTCCATATTCACCACCCTTGGTTCACTGACCACTGTAATCGTATCCGTCGTTTCGCTTAATAACAATAATAGCAAATAACTATGCCAACTACAGAGACTAATCAAGCTAATCAGGGCAACGAGATAGATGTACGCGAACTCGTCTTGCGCTACCTCAAGAAATGGTATTGGTTCCTCATATCGTGTGCCGTTTGTATCGGTTTAATGGTATTATATATCCTCACCACCACGCCTTCGTTTGAGGTATCATCCACCTTTGCTATCCGGCAAAACGAGGAGAAAAATTCCTCCATCGAGTCAAATATCATGCAGATGATGGGTATCGGCGCCAACAAGATGGTCAGCGACGAGTTGGAGGTCTACACCTCGCGCACCTTCTACGAGCAAGCCATACACGACCTCGACCTACAGACCGAGTACCGCAAGAAAGATAAGATGCGTTGGATTGGGCAATACCCTAACCACGACATCACCGTCATCTATCCCCCTCTCTTCTGCGACACCATGAGAGGTACCGTCGTCATGGACCTTGTCAAACTCGAGAAAGGCTACAAACTGACCGTCAAGACCAAAGTCGGGCAGCATCGCTACAAGAGCAAACATGCCCCCTACTCCCTCAATGAACCCATCGAGACTTGCATTGGCTCTATCGAGATAGTAGAGAACAAACCGCTCAAAGTAGGCGACAAGATACATATCACCACCACACCTATCCCAGTGCTTATCGACCAATACAAAATGAACATCACAGCACAGCAGGTAAAGAAAGAGTCCAATGTCATACACGTGACCACCGTCACCGATATGCCACAGCGTGCTATCAGCATCATCAATCGCCTCACCGAACTGTATAACTTCGATGCCGTCATCGACAAGAACACCATGGCAAACAACGCCAGAGAGTTCATCTCCGCACGATTAGATGTCATCGCACAAGAACTTGACTCGGCCGAGATTGCAGTACAGCAATACAAGAAAAACAACTCCATCACGAGTCTGAGCGACGAGGCTAAACTCTACCTCGAGAGTGCCGACCAATACCAGAAACAACTGGTCGGTATCGAGACCCAACTCAACCTCACCGCCTACATGCGTGACTTCCTCTCCAACGAAGACAACCTGCACAAACTCATACCTACCAACCTCGGCGTATCCGACGAGGGCTTAGTCAACCTTATAGGTTCATACAACGCCCTTATCCTGCGCCAGATGCGTATGCAGCGTAGTGCCACAGAGAACAACCCTGTATTGACGCAACTCGATGAGCAGATCGAAGCCATGCGCGCCAACCTTATTGCCAGCATCGGTTCCGTACGAGATGCCTTAGTGATACGCAAGAACGACCTTCTGCGCCAGCAGAGCCAGTTCTCTACCCGCATACAAGATGTGCCTGAGCAAGAGCGTGCCTATATCGCCCTACGCCGCCAACAAGAGATAACGCAGAGCGTCTATATCTTCCTGTTCAAGAAACAAGAAGAGAACGCCCTTACGCTTGCCTCCACTGTCATGCCAGCAAAGGTAATTGACCGCCCTCGTGCTGCCTCCACCAAAGCCGCACCGAGAACGAAACTGTTGCTACTCTTTGCGCTCCTCATTGGCTGCTGTATTCCGGTCGGTATAATAGAACTGTGCCGTATGTTCGACAATAAGATACGCACACGCAAAGAGTACCAAAAACTCATCAAAGCACCGTTCATCGGACAACTCGCAGTCAACCCAAGCAAGAATCCTATCGCCGTCACATCCGACTCCGACAGCACCATTGCAGAACTGTTCCGACTCCTGCGTGGCAACATACGCTTCATGCAGCAGAACAAGACCACTGAAGGCGGTGAAGTGATACTCGTTACCTCCAGCGTCAACGGTGAAGGCAAGTCGTTCGTGGCTATCAACACCGCACTATCCTTTGCCCTACTCGGTAAGAAAGTAGCATTGGTGGGACTCGATATCCGCAAACCGATGTTGGCACACTACTGCAATCTCGCCGACAAAGGTTGCCTCACATCCTACTTGGCTTCGAGCGACTATCGAATAGAGGATACCATCCAGAAGTCTGGTCTAAACGATAACCTCGACATCCTGCCTGCCGGTATCGTTCCACCTAACCCCAACGAACTGCTGCAGAACAGCCGACTCGACGACCTATTCGCTTACCTCCGCTCCAACTACGACTATGTCATCATCGACTCGGCTCCTGTGGCCATGGTAAGCGATACCTTCCTACTCGCACGAGTAGCCGACATGACGCTCTATGTATCCCGTGCCGACTATACGCCTAAGGATATGCCTGAGTTCATCAACTCCGTATACAACGAGAAACGCCTACCGAACATGGCATGCGTACTCAATGGTGTCAAGACAGCCACTGCCGGCTATGGTTATGGCTACGGTTACGGCTACGGCAAGAAGAAATAAACGCAACAAACCGTTAACAAGCAAATCAGCTGATTATCTACACAGATAATCAGCTGATTTTGTATTTAGGGCTTTACTATATTTCTCGCTTGCACAGAGGAGTTCTTTACATTTCTTTTATTCTTTCTCTTTATTTCTCTGCCACGCAGTGGCAAGAAAAAAAACACGCAGTGCGAGCAGGAAATCTTAGAATGGCTCAGCGTAGTTGCACCCCTCATGCCAACGAGAGCAGCCGTAGCGAGTCTTACCACGGATAACAACGCCTTGATGGCATACCGGACACGGGCAACCGGCTTTATTGGCTTTCACCTCATACACCACCGTGCGAGTCATCTCTTTCAACTCGTCAAGGAACTGCCGTGCTTCATACTCCCCACTCTCTATCTGACGCAGTTTCTTCTCCCACTGTCCGGTCAACTCTGCCGACTTAAGCATAGGCGAGATGATGGTGTGTATCAAGTTGATACCCAACTCAGTGGCATGGATACTCTTACCTTTCTGCTCGATATACTTACGCTGAAACAGTTTCTTGATAATCTCGCCATAAGTAGACGGACGACCAATACCATACTGCTTGAGCAAATCACGCATCTCCTCGTCCTCCACCATCTTACCTGCCGTCTGCATAGCACGAACTATCGTACCTTGCGTATAATACGGTGGTTGCGAGGTGTTTTTCTCTTTCAACTGAGGCGTATGGGGACCACTCTCGCCCTTCACAAACGCAGGCAATGCCTTCACCAGTTCCTCATCCTTAGGTATTTCTTCCTCGTCTTTACTCTCCTCTGCCGTCTTCACCCACTGACCGCTCGCATCACGCTTCCAAAGGAACACCTCACGCCAACCCATACTATCTATCTTGCGCTCCGTCACCTTGAACGGAATAATATCCCCTGCCGTACCATCCTTCTTTGTAGAAGGCACTTCGCCATTGACCGTGGTCGTCAACACTTGACACTCGGGATAGAAGTTCGCAATGAAACGCTGCGCAATCATATCATACACCTTACGCTCCATATCCGTCAAGTTCTCTGGACGTTGCCCCGTTGGGATAATAGCATAGTGGTCCGTTACCTTCTTCGTATCGAACACCTTCTTCGACTTCGGCAACGAACCCGCTCCCTTACCGCCATCAGCTTTCAGCGACAGCAAAGGCTGCGTCTGCGGATAATAGTCTTTGATGCCTTGCAAGGTAGCCGGCACCTTAGGATAAAGGTCATCGGGCAAATAGGTGGTATCCACACGAGGATAGGTCGTGATATGCTTCTCGTAGAGCGACTGCGCAATCTTCATCGTGTCGTCAGGCGAGAGCGAATACTTCTTGTTGCACTCCACCTGCAAGGTAGGCAAGTCGTATAACTTAGGAGCCGACTCCTTGCCTTTTTTCTTATCTATATCAGTGACGGTAAACGGATTATCCTTAATCGAGTTGATATACGCCTCACCTTGCTGCAAGGTGTTGATGGCATATTCGCCCTCTTCGGCGGGCAGTTGAGCAGAGAACAACGCATCACGATAGACCGTCTTCAACTCCCAATAGGTGCGAGAAACGAAGTGGTTGATCTCCTCCTCTCGCTGTACTATCAACGCTAGTGTCGGGGTCTGCACACGTCCTATCGACAGTATCTGCCTATCCCTACCCGCCCCTTTGGCATACTTCAGCGTATAGGCACGAGTAGCGTTCATACCAAGCAACCAGTCGCCGATAGCACGCATCAGTCCTGCCTCATAGAGATGTTGGTAGTTCGACTGGTCTTTCAGTGTCTTGAAGGCATCACGGATAGCCTCTTCGGTCGTGGAACTGAGCCACAGACGCTTGACAGGTATCTTACAGCCCACTTTCTGGTAGACCCAACGCTGTATCAACTCACCCTCTTGCCCAGCATCACCACAGTTGACCAACATCTCCGACTTCGAGATAAGGTCTCGTATCACCTCTATCTGACGGCGAATACCAGCATCGTCTTTGACCTTGATAGCAAAGCGTTCGGGTATCATCGGCAGCGACGATAAGTTCCACCCTTTCCATTGCCCCATATAATCTTGCGGTTCATACAACTCGCACAAGTGACCAAAGGTCCATGTCACATAGTAACCATTGCCCTCCATGTATCCCTCGTGCCGAGTGTTAGCCCCCAACACCCGCGCAATATCATTACCTATACTCGGCTTCTCCGCCACGCATACTATCATACCGTCTCTATTGAATTATACCACAAAAGGTTCTACTGATTTTGTAGCACAAAGGTACGGATATTTATCTAAAACAACAAATGAGCATTCTTTTGCTCATAGTAGTGACTGACTAAATAGTCCACCAGCGCAGCCATACATCATACATAATACATCTATACATCCGCACGCAGTGCGGTCATACATTCATACATAGAGTGCGCAGCCATACATCATACATCATACATCATACATCATACATCATACATCATACATCATACATAATACATCTATACATCCGCACGAAGTGCGGTCCTGCGTCTTTTAGCGCAGTGGTCTATTGTCTTTTTAATGGTCCTTTAATGGGTTTTAATGGAGTATATTTTTTATATTTTTTAGACCACGTATATTTGACCATTCCTAACTCGGGAAGGAGAATATTTGACCAATATTTGGCAATATTTGTTCAAAAGTTAATGTTAATCAGTCTTTTAGCCGCAGACGGTCTTGTGTCTTTCAGCGCAGTGGTCCGTTGTCCTTTTACGACCATTTCATGACAATACGCCGCAGGCGTCCGTTCAAAAGTCTTTTAGTGTCAACGGTCTTGTATTTTTTAGCCCTCCGTGCGGTCTTGCGTCAAGGTATCAAATTGTCATCAAACCATGTTATGAAACATATAAAAGTATGTTGCAGAACATACTTTTTGCTATTGTGTATATCCTATAAATCC
>CAVJQD010000099.1:0-7494 GCA_963651555.1 uncultured Clostridium sp.
ACAAAGCACTCAAAAAGTGGAGAAACATTTCAATTAGAAGTAAAATAACGGAACGCGGAATTTTTAGAACATCCCTAATGAAAGCAATAGTATTACATAGTGTTGTTCCGGTCCGTCGGGAACCTTCCGAGGGATCGGAACAACTTACGCAACTCCTCTTTGCCGAGACCTGCGACATCCTGCAAGAACAACCACGATGGAAGTACATACGCAACGATGCCGACGGCGAAGAAGGATGGGTCGACGCCAAGATGATTAGCCCTCTCTCCGAACAAGAAGAGAAAGACTATCTCGCAGGCGACTTCCGTACACTCGTCTTCATGCCTATGGCATTCGCCGTCAGCGAGAATAACGGACAGACCATCCCCCTCACAGCAGGTACACGACTACCCAACTACGCCAACGGCGAGTTCTCTCTCCTCGGCGTCAAGTTCCGTATTGACCCCTCCATGGTAAGCCAACCCGTCGAACTCAACGAAGACAACCTCAAACAAGTAACACGCTTCTTCCTCAATGTCCCCTATCTGTGGGGAGGAAAGAACGCACTCGGCATGGACTGCTCCGGCTTCACCTCTGTCATAATGCGTCTCTTCGGATACCAACTGCCACGCAACGCAAGCCAACAAGTAGCCTGCGGCGAAGATGTACCCTTCCTGCAAGAAGCCCACTGCGGCGACCTCGCTTTCTTCGACCACCGCAGCCGTGAAGCCTCTGCAACCAACATTTCCCATGTAGGTATCCTCCTCAGCCCAGAGTATATCATACATGCCTCCGGACGAGTCAAGGTGGAACGCATCGACGCCGCCGGTATCATCTCCGCCGAAACAGCCGAACACACCCACGACCTCCGAGTCCTCCGCCGCCTCTAGGACTTCTAGGACTTCTAGGACTTCTAGGACATCTATTTCTTCTATTGTCCACTATAACCTCTATTGTCCACTATAACCTCTATTGTCCACTATCTTTTCACCATGCTGCGATTGTGGAGACGACACGCCCCCGTGTCGTCCGGGTCGACAGACCCGTTTGACTATACTATGCAGTCCCCACACCGTAGAGACGATTGTATACCCTCTCCATTCTAGTCCTTCTAGAACAGCCCCGTAGGGGCGATCTAGATCTTCTATAACTTCTAGAACATCAGTTCTTCTATTGTCCACTATAACCTCTATTGTCCACTATCTTTTCACCATACTGCGATTGTGGAGACGACACGCCCCCGTGTCGTCCGGGTCGACAGACCCGTTTGACTATACTATGCAGTCCCCACACCGTAGAGACGATTGTATACCCTCTCCATTCTAGTCCTTCTAGAACAGCCCCGTAGGGGCGATCTAGATCTTCTATAACTTCTAGAACATCAGTTCTTCTATTGTCCACTATAACCTCTATTGTCCACTATCTTTTCACCATACTGCGATTGTGGAGACGACACGCCCCCGTGTCGTCCGGGTCGACAGACCCGTTTGACCATACTATGCAGTCCCCACACCGTAGAGACGGTATTCCATACCGTCTCTCAAACTCAAGAAACTAGCCCCCTCTAGAAACCAACTCTTTCTTTTAATTTCTATTGCCACGCAGTGGCAACACTTTCTCTTAATTTCTCTGCCGCGCAGCGGCAAGGAAAAAGAAACCCCACATAGCGTCAAGAAAACAGCTTCCAAGGAAAAACACCCGCTTTGGAATATTTTCTGTAATTTTCCCCCCCTGCTTTCGTCTCTTTTCTTCAATTTTTCGTGAGCACACAGTGCGAGCAGGAAACAAAATCCCGCCTCGTGTCGTCCGAGCCGCCAGGCTCGTTTGTATCCGCACTGCCGTCAATTGTCAATTGTCCATTTGTCCAATTATTAATTATCGCTTCTCAATTATTAATCACCCCGCCCGCCCCGCAAAAAAAAATCTCCCCTACCCCTTGCACATCTCACAAAAACACCATACCTTTGCGGTACTTAATAATTGAACCAAGGTTTAGTCATTAAGCGTAGGTACAAAGGGGACAAGATACAAGAATATTCTACCGATTCCGTCGATAGATAACCACTAACCAAAAAGTTGAAACTAAGTATGTTGTCTATGGTCAAAACAAACAATCTCTTGAGTAAGCGCATATCTCTACTATGCGTTCTCCTGCTAAGCGCTACTTTACTCTCTTTTGGTACGACCTACACCAACTACTCTTTCATCCATTCACAAGGCTTATCTGGGCGACCGTATTCCAATAACCTGCAAAGCGTTCACGAGCAGACACAAGTAGTCTACCTCTCCGAAGGCGAAAGTATCACGCTCAAACCTCTAGCCGCCACTTCAAGAGACACCTACCGACGCTGGTTCGTTTATACGAATGGTACGGAAGAGGCGCTATCGTCTCTTTCTTCGTCTTCTATAACCATCAGTCCTAGCGCGACCACCGCTTGCTACCAGACCACCGACAAAGGTACTATCATCATCAACGTTTCCGACTATCCTACCTACACCTGCAACGATGCCACCGCACACCAGATCATCGTCTGCGAACAATCGTGCTACAAAGACTATATCATCGACCAATCCAATAAAACCATCACCGAACCAACCCTCTCACAGCGCATCATCTTCGATATCCGACCCGCACAAGAGATGGCTACTGAGGTCGACTCCTACACAGGCTCTGAATCACCTAACTCCTATACTGGCGACTACATGGAGAACTACACCCTCATGGCTCCCGTCGGAAGTACCCTCTATATCGGTCCTTCCTACCAGTTCAATGGAGGTAACTATCCTAACTATTACTACACCTCAACAAAAACAGGCATCACGAACCTTTCATCATCCACTACTTGGTATTGGAACAACTCTACATCCTTTGACATTGCGAATAATCAGTATATCAAAGTAACTTCCACTACCGCTGGGACAAAGACATATACCCTCACCGCCAGAGTATTGAAGAGCAGCAGTAAAGGGAAAAGGACTTATTCGTATTACTACATAGCCAAGTTCACTGTCCAATTCGTATCCGCCAACCAATACGGACCAGCCAAATCGCCTACCGAGGCACTGAACCTAATCGACCTCGACACCCTCTACGACCAACGCTTCAACGATGATGCGCCTGGCACTACCACACCTACCTACCGTTCTACGCCGCTCGATTGGGACGAGTCAACCTACGGTTTCTTCTACTCCGCCCTCGTACCCGATAACCGTATCGTAAAAAGTGAACAACTCGACCCAACATGGTCCGACTATGCACTTCTCAACTCCACCAACGCACTGCATAACTGGTACATAGGCGATGTATACAACCACGGTGAGACAGGCACCAGTGCCGATGCCGCCGACGGTTACTTCCTCTTCGTGGATGGCGCGCCCGAACCTGGCGAACTGTTCACTATCAAGATCGACACCAACCTCTGCCCTGGTGCCGTGATGTACTTGTCTACCTACTTTGCTGCCATAGAGAACCAAGGATCAAAACCACAGTTCGACTTCACACTTTCCGGTACAAGGAATGGACAGACTTATTCCATCCTCACCTATGCCACCGGTGAGATAGAGACCGCTGGCGTATGGCAACGACTCGTCGTTCCTATCGAACTCAAAGAGGACTACGACTCCTATTCACTCGTCATCACCAACAAAGGATACGATACATACGGTAACGACTTTATCTTCGACGACTTCCAGATATTCGCCTCCAAACCGCCAGTACGCTCCCTGCAGGCCTCAAGCCAAGCCTGCGTCGACCCTACCGGCGATGAACTGACCACCTACCTCCGCATCACACTCGACGATCAAAACCTCAGCGGTGTCGATTATCTCTACTACCAATGGACCGATAACGCCGACAACGCACTCGACATGCCATACTACCGCAAGCAACAGTCCGCCAACGGCTCCTATGGACGCATACCGGTAAAAGACTCTACCTCTACCTACCCAGTCTACGCCTCGCTTGCCGACTTCGATACCTACGCATCCGACCCTGCCAATACTCCTACTCTCGGATATATCCAAGAGAATGGCGTATGGGTACTATATGTCGCTACACGCGCCACTCTCGTGCCCGATGAGTATTACATCGGCTATGTCGCTACCGACCCTACACAACTGCGAAACGCTACCTGCGGACTGCGGACCGAACTGCAAGTGGAAGGTTCTATGTACCTCACCGTCAACGATGAACGCATACGAGATGGACACACCATGGACTACTGCGGTAACCGACTGCTCAGTTTCGAGGCAGAACGACTCTTCATCTCCAACGATGCCACTGGTCTAGTACAGAAGAAAGCAACCTGCGAAGCCGACTTCCTATGGGGCACACCCGACTATGTCAATGCCAACCCTGCCCTCTATAACGCCACCTTCGCCGAGATACGAGCAGCCATTGTGGCAAGGCAAGCAGGCACCGCCAATGCCGAACAGACCGCCCTACTCAATGCCCTCACCAAGGCACAATACCTCACCTCCGACATACAGACACTCAATGTCTACCTCTCTGCCGATAAACTTATCCGTTCACTCATGTACACAGCCTTCCCTATCGAAGGAACAGGACGCTTGTTAGACGATAACGGCAATGTCACCACAACAGAGGTCAGCATTTGTACCGACCCTGTCTACGGTGAAGTACTCATGCGAAGCATCGAACTCAAAGCCTTGCGTGTAGGTCTGGCAGAAGACTATACAAGCAAAGATACCCTACCCGACTTCGTAACCTCTCTACCACGTGTCGTTCGTGTCAGCGAACAACAGTGTAAGACCGGCACCATCGAGATACCTGTCTTTTGTAACTTCGCAGGCGACAAGACCTTCGTCTTCGCCGCTGCCGAGATGTACGAGACAACCGACCCCAACGCTACCGTCGGCTCACTCTCACTACCTCTGCAGAACACCACCGTACTGAAAAGCGATACCAAACTAACACTCACCGGCACCGACCAACTGCGCGGTGGATATACCTATACCTTCAAATTGCGCGAAGGAGACTACGATAGCAACGACTGCTCACTCGCTACCGAGACCGTCTTCTCACTCACTGTCGTACCCGACCAAGTAGTGTGGGCTCCACTCTCTGGTAGCACCGCTTGGAACGACGACTCTAATTGGAAGACCACCGACGGACAAGACGCCTTCTGCCCACTCGCAGAGACCGATGTCATCATACCCGCAGGCGACAACACCATCCCTCTACCCGTCATCATCGCCGAAGAGACACAGAAACCAGGTGTACACCTCGAATCCGATGCCGAGAAGTATATCTCCTACGACATCAACTTCGCGCCTTACACCTGCCACGATATCTACCTACCCGCCAATACCACCCTGCTCAACCAACACTATCTGAGCATAAACGGCAAAGCCGTGGTCGATATGCAAGTACCAACCAATAAGTGGGTACTCTGCTCCATGCCACTCGCAGCAGGCGTATCAGGCGACTTCTGGGCACCGTCTGCAGGCGAGAGTACCACCAATGTATTCTCCGTCAAGACCATCTCACAGTCCGATGGTGCTTACGCCTCCGACCGACTCGACAACACCGTTTGGCAATCGCTCTACAATAAATCCATGGTCAACTACGGCGACTGCAATGTGCCTATCATCAGTTCCACTTGGACCGAACCTCTCAACGCCCTCAACACCGAATATCCGGCAGGCGTAGGCGTAGCCCTCTGGGTCGAGAGCAGCGCAGGTGCATCCGCTGTCGACATACGCCTACCAAAGTCCGATACCCAATACAAGTGGTACTACAATAACCTATGGAAATCCTCACCCGTAGTGTCTATCTCACGAGGTACACAATATGGTCAACCTGCCTATCAGTATTCCGATGCCGAAGGCGGTATGACGATCTCTCTCACTAACTACGATGCTTCCGGCAATCTCTTCCTCTTCGGTAACCCCACATGGGCATACATCGACATGGAGAAACTCTTAGCCGGCAACAGCAACCTACAAGCATCCTACTATGTCCTCACCGAAGGCACACAAGAACTCACCGCTACCGTCAAAGATGTGGCTGCCGACGGCGGCTCCTATCGCTATCTTGCACCTATGCGTGGCGTCCTCTTGCAGAGCACCGCTGCCGCACAATCATTGTCCATAACCATCACACCCGACATGCTCTGCCTCAGCCCTGCAGGACAAATAAAAAATCCTGCACCAAGACGCATCGCTGCCACTGCCGACAATCAAGTGCTCTACCTCTCCGTCTCGGCTAATGACGAGAACTACGGTGGTGTATTCACCTCCCGAGCAGCCGTCATCACCGACCTCACATCGGCCAACAGTGCCCAACAGAATGAAGACGCCTCCTTCCTACTCCTCGACGAGTGGAAGACACCGTTCGGCGTATTCACCATGTCCACCGACCGACAACCGTTGAGCATCAACGCACAATCTAGTCAAGATACTATCGCCTTAGGCGTCTACGCACAGCATACCATCGGCGAGATGAACATCCACTTCACAGGCGTAGAAGCCTCCGACTGGGAACTGTTCGACGCACAGAGCCTAACAGTCACACCGCTCATTGACGATATAACGCTGCCATTCTATACCCCAACCGATGGCACTATCCGCTACTATCTGCGGCGTACAGCACCGGCTAAGATACAGACCAACCTATCCTCCGCCGAACACGCTCGAGTATATGCCGTAGGCGGCATAGGAGAGATGCGACTCTTTGCAGATAACACCATCATAGAATGTGCTATATACGATGCCCTCGGACGACTGATAACCAGTCCTCCTTCGTCAGGAAAGGAGGTGCGATGCTCGCTCCCGTCTGGCGTCTATATGGTCAAAGTACGAGTAGGAAACGAGTGGAGTGTGCTTCAAACAATGGTCTACTAAAACACTAAAGCACTATAAAACAATGAAGAGACGTTTAACAATAGGATTGGCAATGCTACTCACCGTGGCAACCTATGCAATAGAACGCCCTTCAACGCCCTGCCCTTACGCTACCGACTACTCCGCCTCTTCTATCAATATCCCATCCGTGGGCATGGTCTATGTACCCATGGAAGCATCTGTCTCACTGAACACGACCGTCAGGAAACCCTACGCAACGCATTACAGCGTCCATCAGATGTACTCTACGGGGAATTCCTATAAGAAAGATAGACAATATATATACGGCGGACACCTACTCAGCGAACAAGGCTTTACCTCTACCTCTGTTTATAGGCAAAACGAAACAGGTTATACTTCCGCCGACAATTATCTCGCAGCCGCCTCGCTCGCCGTATCCGTCCGCAAAGCCCCTCCTGGAGGCGGACACGCCACCGGCGAATGGCTACCACTATCCGATGCGTGGTACTTCCTTACGCTCCTCGCACTCGGCTACGCCTTCCACCTCCACCACCGCCGCAAACAAACAACCCACTAATTCCACATCCAACAACACACTAATCCCGCCATCCAACAACCAATCTGCAAGATGCTTTGATTGTGGAGACGTGAAGCGAAGGCAGGTGCGAAGCACTGAGTCTGCCTGAGCGA
>CAVJQD010000100.1:0-7297 GCA_963651555.1 uncultured Clostridium sp.
GCAACACAAAATTACAACGGACGGCTGATTCTTGCAAGAGAACCAGCCGTTTTTTTACGCTTTTATGCGCGCCTCTTTTTTTTCAGTTTACCGGACAGTAATAAATTAAATTCGAAAATTTCCAACGTGCTACTAAGAAACCATCCGATGGCTCACCTGTATATGGTGGTATCGGTGAAAGTCTTGGAAATATGGAGAAAGACCTTAACAACGAGAAAAAAGGCACACACTACATTTACTTCATCTCCATGCAAGACTTACGAGGCTCAAAAGAGTCGGGAGGTAAGTTCGATAAAAACAACGAGGTCTTCAAATATGACTGGGATTTAGTCATCATTGATGAAGCACACGAGGGCACTACCACTAAACTCGGGAAAGCGGTAATTGGTAAACTTAAAAAGAAAAACCGCAAGATGCTCTATCTTTCAGGCACTCCCTACAATATTCTCGATCTTTTCAATGGCAACGAGATATACACATGGGACTATGTCATGGAACAACAAGCCAAAGCCGAATGGGACTCCAAACATCCTGGACAGCGCAATGAATACGAAGAACTGCCTCGACTTAATATGTGTACCTACAGTCTCGGAACTGCTTTTGAAAATTATGCGCACGCTGAGGATGACTACTTCAATTTCCGAGAGTTCTTCCGCACATGGACTGGCGACCCTGAGGAAGATAAGGAGGAAATGCCTGCCGATGCTATGGTCGGTGACTTTGTTCACAAAGATGATGTTCGAGCTTTTCTCGACCTGCTTACCCACGAAGACCCCAATAGCCACTATCCTTTTGCTAACGAAACCTTCCGTGACTATTTCCAACATTCTTTCTGGGTACTACCAGGCGTCAAAGCCGCTGCCGCTCTTACCGACATGTTGTGGCAACACCCTGTATTCAAAGATTTCGGCATAGTCAATGTGGCTGGTGATGGCAATACACTTGCCTCTAACAACGCAGAGAGTGATGCGCTCGATGAGACTCTTGACGATGTCAATAAGACAGAAGCTGAGATAAAAGGGGCTCTTGACAAGGTCAAAAAAGCTATTGCGAATAATCGACGCACCATCACTCTCTCGTGCGGACGACTCACAACTGGCGTCACCGTACCTGAATGGACTGCCGTCTTTATGCTCGCTGGATCTTACTCCACTAAGGCGGCTACTTATATGCAGACTATCTTCCGCGTACAATCACCGGCTAAAGATGGAACAATAAAACGCGAATGCTATGCCTTCGACTTTGCACCAGACCGTACCGTCACCGTTGTGGAAGATTATCTCAATGTATCCGAAAAACTAGAAGTCGGCAAATCGGGAGCAGAGGCACAAGAAAAAGATAAAGGACACCATGGCGACGAACATGCTCAGCGTGTACAGACTTTCCTTCACTTCTGTCCTATCATTTCTGTCAAAGGTAGCGAATTTGTGCCATACGACACCACCTCATTCATCAAACAAGTTAACCATGCCATCGCTGACCAAATCTACAGAAAAGGATTTGCAGACAAACGACTGTTCATGAACTTCGCAAAAGTTACCATTGACGATCTGAAGTTACTTACCAGTTTTGAGTCGCACTTTTCTGACAATGCGAAAGACAGAATGATGTCCAATGAGGGTGGCGTCGTTGTCAACGACCAAAATGTAACTGGCAATAATGATGACGCCAAGCCTCAACCTCCTAAGGATGATAATCAAAAGCCTCCTAAAAACAAAAAGAACAAGAAACCATGCAACAACTACATGGAGTCGTTGAAACGCTACCAACGACTCATGATGGCTATCGCTAAACGTTTTCCTTTGCTCCTTTTTGGTGCTGTTGACGATTTAGACACCGAACATTGGTCTCTCAAACAATTCGTTACATCACTCGATGCTGAAGACTGGGAACAGTTTATGCCAAAAGGCTTCAAACAATCGGATTTCCTTAAGGTAGAGCACCTCTTCAATAACGACTACTTCATCTCTGCCACGCAGATGATACTCGAGGATGCTCGACGAGCCGACCTCTTGCCTGTACCGGAGCGAGTCGCAGAGATGGCACATATCCTGCAACGCTTCCACTATCCCGACAAAGAGACTGTCTTGACTCCATGGCGAGTTGTTAATCTACACATGACATCTACCATCGGGGGATACTCTTTCTTCAAAAACGACTCTTTCACTAAAGAGACAGACACACCACACCTTGTCATACAACCAGGTGTTACCAACGATGTCTTCAGTAAAGATAGTCAACTGCTCGAGATAAACTCCAAGTCGGGTGTTTATCCTCTTTGGCTCGCGTACTCGCTCTTCCGCTTCCGTTGTGAAGAGCAAAAAAGTACCCTTACCAAAGCAGAGCAACTCGCCATCTGGGATAAAGTTCTTGCAGAACAACTATTCGTCCTCTGCAAGACCGAGATGGCGCAGCGTATCACAGAACGTGTGCTTGCTGGCTATCGGACTGACGTCATCACAAGATGCAAACACGAAAAAAACCTAATCAATATCCTCAAAGACGAGGACAAAAACTCTAAATTTGTAAAACGATTAAAAAAATACTCCTTCTGGGGAATTAAGAATATGGCAAACAATAATCTTTTCTTCAAAGCAACCGTCGGTAACCCTCCGTATCAATTAAATATAGCAGGTCGTTCCGAGCAGCCTCCTATTTACCATTTATTCTATAATCTAGCATTTGAATTAGCACCCAAAGCTACACTTATAACTCCAGCTCGATTCTTGTTTAATGCAGGAAAAACCCCGAAAGAATGGAATGAGAAAATGTTAAATGATGAACATTTGTCTGTGACTCTATACTCTAGTGATGCTAAAAATTTATTCCCTAATGTGGATATTAAAGGTGGAGTTGCAATTTGTTATAGAGATAACGAGAAAGTGCTTGGCCCAATAGGCACTTTTTCGAAAAGTGATGAAATCAAAAGTATAATGGATAAGGTTCTACCTATTGAACATAATATAAGTGAAATAGTTTATTCAAACACTTCCTACAAGTATAGTCCTACATTTTTCAAAGAAAATCCATCTTTCAAAAATAGAGTATCAGGTGGTTCTAAGAGGTATATGTCTTCATCATGCTTTGACAAATTTCCCGAAGTTTTATTTGAGAAAAAACCGAAAGACGGAAACAACTATGCTCTTATTATAGGAAGAAAAGATAATGAAAGAACTTATTTGTACTTCAAAGAGAGTTATCTCACTCCTCCTAATAATTACAAGAAGTACAAAGTCATCCTTGCTAGTACTAATGGAATTGGAGCAATAGGTGAAAAACTAACAGACCCATTTATTGGAGAACCAGGTCTTGGAGCAACCGAGACGTTTATAACGATAGGTAATTTTGAAAGCAAGGGAGAGGCTGAAAACCTACTAAAGTATATCAAGTCTAAATTTGCACGTCTAATGTTGGCTACTAAAAAAGTAACTCAAGGCAACAAAACAGCAGAAGTTTGGCAAAACATTCCTCTACAAGACTTTACCGCGCAATCCGATATTAACTGGAACAAATCAATAAGTGAAATAGACCAGCAATTATACAAAAAGTATGGGCTCAGTCAAGAGGAAATAGCATACATCGAGGAAAAAGTGCAGTCAATGGAATAATCTCTCGCTCCAAAGAGAACATCCGCAACCTCACCGACTAAAAATACATCCATACATCATACATTAACCGAAGTATGTGTTACCTCAAAATAAAACTGTAGCGCAACAACTGCGTGTATTAGGAGACTTGTTGAAATCGATGAAGCGTGAAGGTATAATAAAAACAGATGGTCGGAATTGGTATAGAGAATGATTCGGTCGAAATCTTACCTATTCCGTCGTAATTCGACGGAATAGGTTGACTAATCCGTCGAAACCGATCAATTCCGTCGAAATGGAATACTAGTCAGCTAATCTAAATAACTAACAATGCTTAGATATTATGACAAAACTCGAAACACTATACGCAAGCATCAAGGGGCTTCAAGACCTTGGTTTGCCACTCAACGAAGAGACGCTCAAGGCAGCCGATGAGTTGGAGGAGCAACTCATCAAGACAGAGATCCTGCCTGCCCTATCGAAGGATATAGAGCCTATGCTCTCGCAGATACAGCGAGAGTTGGTGCTTGTGGTAGAGTATAAGCCAGGCACGCCTATCAGCGTGGCACTGTCGCGTAAGACGAACATCACCGAACTCATTGATGCCAAGAAACTGGAGATAGACCCGGAGGTGGCGCACAAAGAGTTTGGACCTCACCGGAAGAGGGTGGAGAAGATAGCCCCTCGCACGGGTCTCTGCATACGCCTGAAAGATGGCAACTTCATCCAAGAGAAAGATGCAGCCACCACCTTCACCGCTGCCATCGTCCGCGCCGGACTCCTACCCGTGCGTGACCTCGGACTGAGGTTCTGCGGCATCAACATCGTCTCCACTACCATCGACAGCAAGTATGGAAAAGCCCAACGAGAAGCCGCACCAGGACTCTATGTGCTTACCCACAGCAGTACGAAGGACAAGAAGAAACTCCTCGACAAGATATCCCAAGCCCTGAATCTGGACTGGAAGGTGGAGATCGTGAAGTAAGTAATTGCACAGACGACAGCCGCACCAATTGTCCTGCCAAAGGTTGGACATAAGCCGGCTGCGGTTGATTGATACCGTCTCTACAGAAGAAAACAACATATACAACGCAAACGCACTAAGGCAATTTCTAATTATGGAAAAGGAAGATATAAATCTCGAAAAGTCGCAATTTACTGGCGATTACATCAAGGATGTTAAATCTATATTGAAGGAGGCACAGCGTCAGGGTTATCGTGCCGTAAACTCAGTGATGGTGCGTGCATATTGGCTTATTGGCTACCGTATAGTGGAGCAAGAGCAGCGTGGAGAAAAGCGTGCAGGATATGGCGAAAAGTTGATAGAGACACTTTCGCGCGAACTGAGCAAAGAGACTGGAATAGGAATGTCAGAGGCACAATTGTGGAATTGTCGTCAATTTTACATGACTTTCCCTGATGTGCAGATTCTCTACACGCTGTGTAGAGATTTGAGTTGGTCGCACCTGCGCCTTATAATGCGCCTAGATTCGGAGCAGAAACGCAATTATTACATCAACGAATCGAAAAACGGCAATTGGTCGGTGCGCGAACTTGAGCGTAATATCAAGACAATGATGTACGAACGCACACTCTCGAACCAGATAGAAAATGGGGTAGGCACAGGTCTCTCGGAGAGCACAAAGAAACTAACAAATGAGGCACAGATAAAAGATTCGTATATACTAGAATTTTTAGGGATTAAACCAGATATCTCGAATAGTGAAAAACAGATTGAAAATGCCATAATATCGCATCTTGAGAAATTTCTTTTGGAGATGGGCAAAGGCTTTTCGTTTGTCGAACGACAAATGCACATCAATACCGAAACGCAGGATTTCTACATCGATTTGGTGTTCTATAATTACATCTTGAAATGTTTTGTACTGATCGATTTGAAACGTGGGCCATTGAAGCATCAGGATGTTGGACAGATGGACATGTATGTTCGCATGTTCGACAATTTGCGGAAGGGTAACGATGACAACCCAACACTAGGTATCATTTTTTGTGCCGACAAAGACGAAAGCATCGTAAAATACTCAGTTTTGAACGAGTCGAAGCAGATTTTTGCAAGTCGCTATAAAATGGTTCTTCCTACCGAAGAGGAACTTTGTGCCGAACTTGACCGCAATCGCCGTTTCCTAGAAGGAAAATATGGCGAGCAAAAATCCTTGAAAAGTTAAGAAGCTGCTTGTTCCCGATGACTAATAGCTGAAAGAGTGACGCGCATACGATATCAATGACAGTAAGTCGTTGGATGTACTATCGTAGAAACAGATACAACATCATACATTCATACATAATGCATCCAAACATAATACATTCATACATAATCCTATGCCACACCTAACCGACCTCACCCAATCCACCGAAGCCGCCGACCTCGCACTCGAGTTCGCCGAGTCCATCCACGCAGGCTTCCCTTCGCCCGCTGCCGACCATACCGGCGAACGCATCAACCTTGTCCGCGAACTCACACCTAACCCCGACACCACTTTCTACGCCCATATCGATGGCGACTCTATGCGTGATGCCGGTATACTCGATGGCGACCTCGTCGTCGTCGACCGTAGCCTCACACCCCGCAACGGTGACTTCATCGTGGCATACATCGACGGCGAATACACCATCAAAGAGTTCCAACGCGACCCTAACGGCACCTGCGCATGGCTCATACCGCACAACCCAGACTTCCCAAAGATACAAGTCACCGCCGACAACAACTTCTCCGTCTGGGGCATCGTCACCTATGCCATACATAAGACGAGGAGATGATGTATGATGTATGGATGTATGATGTATGGATGTATGACCGTCTTCGACGGATGACTTGAACGGACGCCTGTGGCGTATGGATATGAAGGAGTCATAAAATACGTGGTCAAAAAAAACTAAAAAACTAAAGACAAAACTATTATCATAAAGATGACAACTATATTTTATCCAAATATAGCCAAATATTCAGTTCAAATATTATCAAATAGACTCCATTAAAGCCCATTAAAGAGTCATTAAAAAGGATATCAGACCGCACTGCGTGCTAAAAGACAAATTCATGTATGAATGTATGATGTATGAAGCTTGGTTTATTGGTTTATGGTTGAGAATACTACCCAAAAGAGTAGTGCTGAAAAATGGAAATACTACCCAAAAGGACAATATTACTACCCAAAAGAATGTAAATGAGGAGGGGAATACTACCCCAAAGAGTGCTTCTGCTACTCAACAACGAGTAAACACAGAACGCATAAACCAATAAACAACCTCGTTCATAAACTAATAAACTGCGCTCAACACTAAACGCTCAATGCTCAACTAAAAAAAACGCCGTCACTAACACGCAGTTATAAACACGCGATCTAAACATTTTCCATACAGGGCAACCGCATCAAAAAGTTATAAACGGACGACTTGAACGGACGCCTACGGCGTATTGTCATGAATTGATCATAAAAGGCACTACAATTTGCAGAATTGTATTATTGCCATAAAACCGCGGGCGAGTCAGACACCCCACAAAGCAGGCTTTGCGGGGACCCCGTAAGTGCCCGCGTCCCTAACATAGTATTATCGGACGGGTCTGGCGACCCGAACGACACGGGGACGGGGCAATTAACAATTAACATACAGGGCAGATACAATCGAGCCTAGCGGCTCGGACGACACGAGGGTGTGTCGTCTCCACAATCGCAGTATGGTCAAACGGG
>CAVJQD010000101.1:0-7026 GCA_963651555.1 uncultured Clostridium sp.
CTTTCATTTTTTGGAGGCACATCCCTTTATTTACTGAGGATAAGAGAGTTTTTTTACCTGATTCGGAAGTTTACCGGACACCAATAAAAAGATTTTGAAAGTTATAAGATGTTAAGTGATACATCAACGTCCCCAATAAAACAGAAGATATGAAACACTCCGTACAATGAGCATCGCGGGACTTCTATGGTCACAATACTGCCAAACCGGGTGTCATAAGAAAAACAGAGCACAGACATTGTCTGCGCTCTGTTGGTCCGTATAAACGACTTACTTTGTGAATATAAGCCCTTTACTTTGTGTAGAGAAGTCCGTTATTCCTCCCCGTCGATAGCGATAGCAATCGAATTGGCTATCTCTGCCATCTCGTCGGCTTCAAGATGGAGTTTCGGATTGGAGAAGAGCATATCCGACTCCTTCTGCAATGGGATAAGGTGAATATGCACATGGTTAACTTCCATGCCTAAGACAGCAACGCCAATACGCTTGCAATCAATGGCTTTCTTCATCCCAACGGCTACCCGTTTGGCAAAGACCATCATGTCCGCCAATGTCTTATCGTCAAGGTCGAAAATGTAATCGGCTTCCGGTTCGGGCAACTTAGGAATAACGAGAGTGTGCCCTTTCGTCATGGGGTTAATATCCAAGAATGCATAGAAGTGGTCGTCTTCTGCTACTTTGTAACTGGGTATCTCCCCGTTGATAATACGCGTGAAGAGTGTCATAACGATATCTCCATTATCTCAAATTCCATAATGCCTGAAGGTACAGAAATCTTAGCAATCTCACCGACCTTCTTACCGAGTAAGCCTTTTGCAATAGGCGTTGTAACAGAGAGTTTGCCCTCTTTAAAATTAGCCTCGCTTTCGGTCACTAACTGATAAGACATGATAGCACCAGTCTTGACGTTCTTGATCTTTACTTTCGTAAGGACCTGAACCTCATTGGTGTTGATGCGTGACTCATCAATCATACGAGCATCCATGATTTTTGTCTTAAGGAGGGCAATCTTCGATTCAAGTTTGCCTTGTTCTTCTTTCGCAGCATCGTATTCGGCGTTCTCACTGAGGTCCCCTTTATCACGTGCTTCTTGAATAGCCTGAATAACACGAGGACGCTCTACGCCTTCGAGGTAGACTAATTCATCTTTAAGTTTCTGCAATCCTTCTGCAGTCATATACACTACAGCCATAGTTCTATGATTTATAATTAATATTTCCGTTTAAGTAGTTCCGATGCAATAAACGCCTTTCGAGCATTATCTGGGTCGGATAGGTTCAGTTCTTCTACAATAGGATTCCTTGGGGTTGCCTTCTCGCTATCGTCCTGCTCTGCACTATTCTTGTTGTTTGTTTGCAGGTTCGACTTGACAGCATTAGCCGTAGTAACACTCTTTCTTGCATGTTCTACTGTCGGAGTAGGTATCTCATCAGCCGATTGAACCTTACTATTGTATGACTCGTGTTGCCTCTGCTGCTGATACGCTTCCTCAAACGCTTCTGCTTCTGCATGCGCATTACCCTCTTTATTGCTAAGGTGCTGGCTCAATTTGTTTACCTTGCGACGGATATTTGACACCAAGGTGGAGAATATCCAACCTATTATGGTCACGATAAGTAAGATAATGATGGTACTTCTCATACTCGTTGCGTAAAAAGATTGAAAAACAACGAGAAACTTCCCAGCCTCTCGTTGCCATTAAACCTAAACCTTAACTATGAAAATTTTATTTGTTTTCGACGACAAAGGTAGCCCATTTTTCCGTACCATGCAACACTTAGGTCGAAAAAAACACGATAAAGTGCTGAAAAACGCTTTTAGTGAGTATTTTGTACTCGTATTTGAAGTATTTTCTATACTTTTACGCAAATTTGCGCTCGAATGAAGCGTTCTTAAAGAAACGATGCAGAAACATTTTTATATAGAGACTTACGGCTGCCAAATGAATGTGGCAGACTCTGAGGTGGTGGCATCTATCATGCAGATGACCCACTATGAGATGGCGGAGAAGGAAGAGGATGCAGATGTCATCCTGTTGAATACCTGCTCGATACGCGACAATGCAGAGCAGAAAATCATTGCACGATTGAAAGCCCTATCTGCTCAACATAAGAACAAAAAGAAATGGATAGGTGTGATAGGATGTATGGCAGAGCGTGTAGGGGCTGAGTTAATCGAACATTATGGTGTCGACTTTGTCGCAGGACCCGATGCGTATCTCGATATCCCAAACTTGTTGGCGCAATGCGAGATGGGCAAAACAGCCATTAATGTAGAACTATCAAAGACTGAGACGTACCGTGAGATACTGCCATCACGTATTGGTAAACCGATATCGGGTTTTGTGAGTATCATGCGAGGCTGTAACAACTTCTGTTCCTACTGCGTTGTGCCTTATACAAGAGGGCGTGAGCGAAGCCGTGACCTCGAGAGTGTCTTAGCCGAGTTACACGACCTGCAACAGCGTGGTTATAAAGAGGCTACCCTGTTGGGTCAGAATGTGAACTCCTATCATTATGAACACGAAGGGACGGTCCTTGATTTCCCTGACCTCTTGGAACGAGTGGCGCAAGCCGTGCCCGAGATGCGTATCCGCTTCACGACCTCGCATCCGAAAGATATGTCCGACAGAACATTAGAGGTGATAGCCAAATATGATAACCTCTGTAAGTTTATCCATCTGCCCGTGCAGAGCGGTAGCAACCGAATCTTGTCGCTGATGAACCGTAAGTACACGCGTGAGTGGTACTTAGAGCGTATCGCTGCTATCCGCCGTATACTGCCCGAGGCAACCATCGGCACGGATGTCTTTTGCGGTTTCCATAGCGAGACCGAGGAAGACCATCAGCAGACGCTTTCCTTGATGCGAGAGGTAGGTTTTGACACCGCCTTTATGTTTAAGTACTCCGAACGCCCAGGCACGTATGCCAGCAAACACTTGCCAGACGATATACCAGAGGAGACAAAGATACAGCGACTCAATGAGATTATCGCCTTGCAGAATCAACTTTCGTTGGAGAGTAATCAACGAGATGTAGGTAAGACCTTTGAAGTCCTTGTAGAGGGCTTTTCTAAACGCTCGAACGAGCAGTTCTATGGTCGCACGTCAGGCTATAAGACGGTCGTCTTCCCACGCAAAGGACACCATATCGGAGAGTTTCTCAATGTACGCATACTCTCTTGCTCCGCCGCCACACTAATAGGCGAAGTGATAGACACTCCCGAATCAAACAAAGAGTAAATCTACCGAAAGAATACTATGGCAAAGAGTATTACGAAAGCAGAAGCAGATGTGGCAAAGAAAGAAATGTTTAGCATCATGTTGAAGAAGTTGGGAATGTCGTCGGCACGTTTTTATGAGATAGCACGCAATACTTTTGTAGCAAACAATCTTGATCTATTAACATCGGAAGAGAGAAAACGGTATAAAGAGATGGGGATGACGTTGTGAGAAGACCGCTATTGCGAAAAGACGATATACGGAGAAAACGGTAGTTTTGTAGAGTGGAATAATCTAAGAGAATACTATGGCAAAGACAAAAGACCCCGAGCAACTGCGTAGAGAGCAGCTGGCAAAAGAAAGTATGGATTTGGTAATCAAGCGTAGCGGTGTACCAAAGAAAAAGATAATAGAGCATGCCATGCATGCGTTCTTTGTGCAGAATATGGATTTGCTGACCCCCGAAGAGTTCGAGAAGTATAAGAGCGTGATTCTATGATTATTCAAAGCAAAATGAATAAAGAGAGGGGTATATGATCGTATCTTGGTCTTGTGTACACGGAACAATACGTCCATATAAAATATGGTCATCTTGGTTGAGTATCTGTAATACTTTCTTCTTAAACTAGCCCTTTCTCGGCAGCGAGTTGCATAAGATACTCTTTTGCGGGTTCGTATTCGTTAGGGATGATGCCGTCGAGTATGGCATCCTTGAGTGCGGTTTTCAACTCGCCCACAAGGGCACAGGGTGGCAGATTGAGCATGGACATGATCTCCTCGCCACGGATAGGGGGTTGGAACTGACGCAGGCGGTCTTTCTCTTCTAACTCTTGCATCTTCTTGCGCACGAGTTGGTAGTTCTGCCGGTAGCGTTGAACCTTTTCTTCGTTGCGCGAGGTGATATCGGCATCGCAGAGCAGCATGAGGTCATCGATATCCTCGCCTGCCTCGAACAGTAGTCGCCGAACAGCCGAGTCGGTGACATTCTCTTCGATGAGGTTGATAGGGCGCATGTGTAGGTCCACCAGTTTGATGACATACTTCATCTTCTCGTTCTGGGGCAACTTCATGCGTGCGAAGATACGTGGTATCATCTTTGCCCCGACATAGTTATGGTTGTGGAAAGTCCACCCTGCGGTTTTGTCCCACTGTTTGGTGCGCGGTTTGCCTATATCGTGGAGCAATGCAGCCCAACGCAGCCACAGATTATTGGAGTTGACTGCCACCGTATCAAGCACTTGCATGGTATGCAGAAAGATGTCCTTATGTCCGCGCCCATCGCGTGTCTCCACCCCTTTGAGGGCTGCCAACTCAGGGAAAATGATAGCGAGTAGTCCGGTCTTATCTAACAGACTCCATCCCACAGAGGGACGTCGAGAGAGCATTATCTTATTCAGTTCGTCAGCAATACGCTCTTTCGTGATGATGTTTATTCTATCACGGTTACGCTCTATTGCCTCGAAAGTAGTGATATTCAAGTAGAACCCCAACTGCGTAGCAAAACGGATACCGCGCATCATGCGCAGCGGGTCGTCGGAGAAAGTGATATCAGGGTCAAGTGGCGTGCGGATGATGCACTCTTCCATGTCGTGCAACCCATCGAACGGGTCAAGCAGTTCACCGTAGTGTTCTTTATTGAGACAGATAGCGAGGGCATTGATAGTGAAGTCACGACGGTTCTGGTCGTCTTCCAAGGTGCCATCTTCAACGATAGGATTGCGTGAATCGGAATGATACGACTCTTTGCGAGCCCCTACAAACTCCAGTTCGACATCTCCCTTTTTCACTTGTGCCGTGCCATAAGTCTTGAATACTGACAGGTGTGCACCTCGACCAAGAGCCTTGGCTACTGCTTGCGCAAGGATGATGCCGCTGCCTACGACCACAATGTCGATGTCGTTACTCTCTCGATGCAGAAACAGATCACGCACCCATCCACCGATGACATAGCACGGCAGTTGCAGAAGGTCTGCTTGCTCGCCCACCAAACGTAGGATAGGCAGATTTATCTTATCGTTTTCTACTATCATAAGGGATGTCCTAAAAATTCCACATTCCGTTATTTTGTTACTAATTGGGATGTTCCTCCACTTTTTGAGCGCTTTGTGGTTTTTATTTGTATCTGCTTGACTTTCACTCAGTCACAATGCTCGCACGCTGTCACCCTTAAAATCAGAGATTTGAAGGGAACCCGAAGCTCCTTCGTTCAAGCCAACTATCTACTAAATAAAATTCCACAAATCATCTCAAAAGCAATTTTTAGAATATCCCTTAAGTCATTTCGTTGATACTTGCAAAGGTAGTGCATTTTTTACTTTGGCACAAATATTGTGCGAGAGTGAGTAGTTATGAGGCGTATTTTAGTCACATTATCTCTTTTGCTGTGCTTAGCTGCAGCGCAAGTGTATGCAGCAAAGACCGACTCTTGCCTTGTGCAAGTGAATGATGGCGATACACTCTATATCAAGACTCTACGCACGGTCTATGTCTATCCGCCGATGCGTTTTAAGAACAAGAAACAGGAGAAATTCTATTGGCGAACGGTGCGCGATGTGAAGAAAACGCTGCCGATAGCAAAGATTCTCACGCAGGAGATGATTCGCACACACGATATCATGAGTAAGATGAACCGCCGTGAGCAGCGTAAGTTTTGGAAACAGTACGAGAAGATGCTCTATGCACAGTACGAGGACCAGTTCCGTGGTATGACGGCATCGCAAGGGCAGATGCTTATGAAACTGATAGACCGTGAGTGTGGACACACTTCGTATGATGTAATCAAGTTCTACAAAGGCGGCTTTGTGGCATCATTTTGGCAGACGGTAGCGAAGATGGTAGGCAATGACCTCAAAGAGGAATACGACGGCTCCGACAAAGACAAGATAACCGAACGCATCATCACCCTCGTCGAAGCGGGTCAGTTGTAACCGCTTGTATGAAAGTTGTTTTTCAAGTGGATAGCATGAAAAAATAACTCACCCCTTGCACAGTTCAAAAACTTGCCGTAACTTTGCAGCCCGTTCCGAAAAGTGGGATTATGTCCTGCATAGGAGGGATAACGAAACGATATTAACTAAAAGTAATAACATAATAATTAACCAATTAACATGATTGTAGTTCCTGTAAAAGAAGGCGAGAACATCGAAAGGGCTCTCAAGAAATTCAAACGCAAATTTGAGAAGACGGGTGTGGTAAAAGAACTCCGTCGTCGTCAACAATTCGAGAAACCTTCCGAATTGAAGCGTGAGAAGATGATGCATGCCATCTATGTTCAGCAGATGCATGCACACGATGAGATTTAATCGGGCTTAACGCCTCTCAACAATCGCTCTATAATGAGTATCTACCAAAGAGTAGATACTCTTTTGTTGTGTCTATACTTGTCAATTCGCAGCGAGGAGTTTATATCTTCTGCTCGTACTTCGTGCTCGCGAAATAAAGGAAATGAAAGAGATTGACAAATGGACCATTTCACAATTTGACAATTGACAATTGGACAATTGCGTAGTAGGACTCGCCCTGGTTCTATTAAGTATTCGTCTAAACAGAGAGACTTATTAGACATCTACAAAAGTCGCTGAAATAGGCGGGATTACGCTATTTCATACATTTAATTGGGTATTACATACAATTTTATTTAGGTTATTTCTCTAATAGGGTTTACTTTTGTACATTTGCAGTGTTTTCAAAACAATAGTAAAGGGATGTTCTAAAAATTTCGCGTTTCGTTATTTTGTTACTAAATGGGATGGTTCTCCACTTTTTGAGTGCTTTGTGTTTTTTATTTGTATCTGCTTGACTTTCAC
>CAVJQD010000102.1:0-6906 GCA_963651555.1 uncultured Clostridium sp.
AGAGGGCTGTGAGCAACGCCTGCATCGTGATGATCCACCAACGCTTCGTCTTGACCACATCCACTATCGGACTCCATAGTCCCTTGAGAAACCAAGGAAAGTAGAGTAGGGTGGTGAAGAACGCTAGTTGGTCGTTGGGAACACCCATCCTGGCAAAGAGCATCACGGAGATATTGTTGACAAGGAAATAGGGAACGCCCTCGGCGAAATAGAGCGTCGGTACCCAAAACCAAGGGCTATTGCTTATTGTGTCTTGATGTGTTCTCCTATTATGTTGCATCGACTCTTATGTTGTTTTACATTGACTCTTGTTCTATGCGTTACTCTATGCGTTACATTGCGCAAAGGTAGGAAATGTTTTTCGGTTGTGCAAGAACAAACAAATAGGTAGGTCTTATATGCCTTCTAAGATGTATAATGCTCATAAACCTTATCGGACAAAAAAGGTCAAAATAGAAAAAGTTGAGAATAAGTTGAGAAAAAAGTTGCGATATATTTGGTGGGTAAATAAAATTGCCGTACCTTTGCAGTCGCTTTTCGGAAGAGAGCAACGGGATATAGTTCAGTCCGGTTAGAATGCCTGCTTTGGGAGCAGGAGGTCGTGAGTTCGAATCTCGCTATCCCGACAAAAGAAAGGTAAAACCTTCAAAATCAATGAATTGCTTCAATCTCTATACTGAGTTGAAGCAATTTAGTTTTATGGTGGAGCAAAATTAGACCAAAAATTGACCATATCCATTCTTTTTCTCTTTAGGTCTCTAATTGACCAAAAGTCAACACTGAGACAATATTAAGGCAATAAGACGCTACAGTTTTTTTGAAGAAAATTTGTGTACATAAGGCAGAAAGTGTAATTTTGCAACCGTAATGTTCAAAAATAATCTCGTGTTCAAAATAATTGAACGCTGACAATAGAATGAACTGCTATGCAAAAGTCTGAGTTAAAATTGGTATTCTATCTCCTGCAAGACAAGCACAATGTCGCTAAAAGTTTTCGACAGATAGCAGAAGAAACGGAGATGTCGCTTGGCTCTATTCAAGCCAAGATGCAAGAATTGACGGATAAGGGCTGTGTTGCCCCGTCTGATAAAGGACGTGTGCTGCGCAAACGTTCCCAATTGATAGATTGGTGGACTCTTGGCTACGCAGAGTCTTTCAAAGAAAAACAGTTACTGATGCGTTTCGGATTCTTGACGCCGGCTATTCGTATGGCATGGAAAGAGATTATTCTTCCTCAGGGGACTCAATGGAGTGGCGAACCTGCTGCCAATATCATGGACGGATATATCAGTCCCGAACGTTGGGATGTGTATGTAGAGGAGAATGCTAATGCGCTCATTGCTACGGGGCGGATGATCCCTAATCCACAAGGCGAAATCTACGTTTATCGAAAGTTTTGGAGGGGAGATGAGATTCCTACATTAGTAATCTATGCCGACCTTTTAGCCACAGGAGATGACCGTTGTAAGGAAGCAGCAGAACGCATTAAACCATTGATATGATGGAATATAAGATTACACACGACTTGTTGCAGAATGACCTCTTAGTAGAAACACTGCATGCTCTCTCCGACTGCTATCAACAATTGCATACGGAACTTTTTGTTGTGGGGGCAGCGGCACGAGATATCGGTATGCTACTACTTCAAGAAAGTAGTGCTCCGCGCAAGACCTTAGACTTGGACGTGGCAGTATTGCTGCAAGATTGGAGTCAATATGAGCAACTCACGCAGTTGCTACTGAGCAATCATTTCGAGAAACACGCTGCTAAACAGCGTTTTATATATCGAGGAGAAAAGGGTCACAACTTTTATGAGGTTGATATTGTGCCTTTTGGTGCGATAGCAGACAACGAGATGGTAGCGTGGCCTCCCGAAGGTTCTCCTATTATGTCGGTGCGTTGTTTTGCAGATGTGATGCAACATGCCGATAAGGTTATAGTTGATGAGACGTTCGCATTTCGTGTTGCTTCGTTAAGCGGGCAATTCCTCATTAAGTTAGACGCATGGACCGACCGCCATCTAACAACTAAGAAGGATGCTGCAGACATGTATTACATTCTGCAAAATGTCTTTACTGCTTATGCTATTTCGCGTCCATCATTATCGACTATGATTGATATTGAAGCCACTACTTTTGATGTAGTTGTAGCCGGAGCAGAATGGATTGCTGACGATTTACGCAGCATTCTATCAACAGAACATCGCGCATATTATGCTCAACTTTTGGCAGATGAAATTGCCAAAGAGGAAGGCAGTCTGCTAGTTGATAATATGTTGGACTATGCAGGTACGACGCAATATGAACTCATTCGTCGTGCATTAATGCGCATGGCAGAAATACTAAGATCATGAAAATTCAATTCGTTTCCGACTTACATCTTGAATTTCCAGAAAATACGAGTTGGTTCGCCAATCACCCTTTAGAGGTGGTGGGTGACATCTTACTCGTGGCAGGCGATTCGGGTTATATCAATACGCCGGACTACGTACATCATCCATTTTGGGAGTGGGCATCGCAAAACTATGAACAAGTCATCATAGCGTTGGGTAACCACGAATTCTATCAATTTGCAGACCCGACCGATTTTCCCGATGGTTTTGTAGGTGAAATACATCACAATGTTCATTATTACTACAATGCAGTGATATCTATTGGCGAAATTGATATCATCGTATCAACTCTTTGGGCACATATTGAACCTGACAAAATGTATTACACAGAAAAAGGAGTTAGTGACTTCTATCGCATCATGTATAAGGGTCATCGTCTAAGTGCCATCGACTTCAATACTGAACATGAGCGATCTTTGCGCTTTATCAAAGATGCGGTAGAAAAGAGTTGCACTAAGACGAAGATTGTTCTCACTCACCACGTTCCGACTCTTTTGTGTACGGCAAAAGAGTTTCGCAATAGTCTCATAAATGGCGCATTTTCTGTTGAGTTGGGCAATTATATTGCAAATACGGATATTGACTATTGGATTTATGGGCACTCTCATCGCAACATAGACGCCACGATTGGTTCTACGCGCGTGCTCTCTAATCAGTTTGGCTATTTCAACCAGCATGAATATCTAATGAATGGCTTCAGCCCTAATAAGTTTATTGAGGTGTAGTTTATAGAAACCTGTGGCAATCTAAACAACACCGAGAGCAGTCGGATTGTCGGCTGCCTGTGCTTTACTGGGGTTGCGGGCGGTTACCCCGTTATATATAGGATGTTCTAAAAATTGCTTTTGAGATGATTTGTGAGTTTTTATTTAGGAGATGCTTGGCTTGAACGAAGGAACTTCGGGTTCCCTTCAAATCTCCGATCTAGAAACAAAGAACCGCAGCATGGTGTGCTGCGGCTCTTTGTTAGTATTATGCTTATACTGCGCTTTTAACGCTATCTTTTTTAATAGAAGTTAGAACGGTTGTCGGTTACCTCGGCTTTCTCTTCGATGAGGTTGAAGAGTTGGTAAGGCATGCTGTAGGAATAGCGAGCATTGAGTTGTTGTATCTCGGATGCTGCATCGAAGGTGCCTTCGGAGGTTGTCTTGCTTAGGCTACGCAATACGAACACGCCGGTCACGCCTTTGATAGGAGCAGAGGTAGCCCCTTCTTTGAGTGCCAGAGCGGTACCGATAGCAGCAGGTTCAACGCCGGCATTGCCAAAGCGGTAGGCATTGAACGATACGCCTTCGGCGGTCTGCACTTCGGCGTTCATCTTGCTTGCTGCTTCCTCAAGGGTGCTGACACCTTGCAGGTTTGCCATAATATACTCGGCTTTCTTATCGCGCAGGAGTTCGCGTTGAAGATCGGCTCTTACCTCATCGAGTGTACGATATTCGCTCTCGTTGACTTCAGTGAGTACGGCAGCCACGAAGCAGTCGCCACAGTCGAAAATATCACTCACAGCACCATCTTTAGCACCGAATGCCCAACGTACGATGGCACGTGATTGCTTGAGGTTATCGATCTTGTCGGAGTTCTTGTTTAAGTTGAAAGCAGGATGAACGGCAAGTCCTTGCTCTTCAGCAGCAGCGAGGAACTTCTCCTCGGTGTTGTTGTTGATGATGAACTGCTTGGCACTGTTGTAGAGGGCAGCGTTGGTCTTGCTCGATGCAGTGACCTTCATCTCGAGGATAGCGACTTTCGCTTTAGGTGTTGCAGCACTCTTCTCCATTACTTGGGCTACCTGAATACCCGTGCCGTAAGGAAGCGAGAAGATGCTGTTGGCGCCCAAAGAGAAAGCCTTGTCGGCCATTTCTTTAGGCATATCCGATTCCTTGAGCCAACCCAGTTCGTTGGCATCGCCATACGCACCTTTATTCCACTCTTGCTTGAGTGAGTCGAGTTGGGCGGCATTAGCCAATACGGTGTAACGCAGTTTGACAGAGTCCGGTAGACTATAACCTGCCTCCATGATGCGTGCCATAGAGTAGGTATCGTCTTCGAGGCTGATCTCTTTGATGTCGCCAGCCTTGGCACCGTTGCCAAAAGCGAACTCTTTATAGCGAGCAGGGATGGTGCTTGCGGAGTAGTTCTTGCCATCGTAGGTGATCTCGGAATTGGAGTTGACGATAGCGGCTATGTCGTTAGCGTCGGCACTGATGAACTCGTCGTGGAGACGGTTCATGCTGTGCTCTACATCTTCGAAGTCATATTCCGAAGGTACGATCTCGAAAGTGACATAGTTGATAGCGCGGTTAGGCTCTTGCTTATACAACTCTTTGCGTTGGTTGTAGAGTGAGCGTACCTCGCTGTTGCTTATCTTGATGACGGAGTCGGGTATGCTATAATAAGGTTGCACAGCATACGCTACATTGGCTGTGGTGAGACGGCTATTGAAAGCATACTTAGCATCTACAGTGTTCGCACCAACTAGTTCGGTGAGCAGACCGAGGTACTTCTCTTGTAGGTAGTTGAGGCGAACGGCATCCTCCCAGTATTTCCAGTAGGTACGAGCCTGCTCGATGTTAGCGGCTTGCTCGGCATCGTCGACATCTTGGTCGATACTGTTGAGGAACTGGATGAGTGCCAAGCGGTTGAACTGTCCGCTTTGGTCGTAGAAGGCACGGCGTTGTTGGATAATCTGGTGTGGGTGTTCGCCGATGCACAACTCTGAGAGTTCGTCCGAGGTGACGGTAAGCCCGATCTTCTCGGTCTGTCCTTCGAGGGTGTACTTAGCCAGGAGGGTCTGCCAGACTTGGTTGTTGATATACGACTGCAACTCGTCGTTGATGTCGCTCCTGCCGTACTCAATCTTCATGACTTCGGTCAGTTGCTCGCGAGCAGCCTCGTAGGTAGTGTAATGAATGTCGGTACCTTCAATCGTGCCAATGTTCTCGCGTTTGCGATTTGCAAAGGTCGATCCCGAGGAGAAGAAGTCTCCAAGAATGAAGGCCAACATGGCTACTCCCACTACAATCAGCAGGAGCGCACCGTGTTTACGGATTCTTTCTAATGTTGCCATTGTATTATGTTTTTATTATCTTTCTGTGTTACATGCTTTTACGGTCAGATTGCTTGTATTCACAGGCAGGTCGACCGACATTCAGCCTGCAAAGGTACTCTTTTTCTCGTAAGTAGCCAAATCTATAGCAGAATTTTTACTGTTTCTATTCTATTCTCTGCAATCTTGAGGCACTTCATCTTATATCCGCCGGCTTCGATGGTCTCGTTGACCTTAGGGAACCCGCCTGTTTCTTCGAGGATGAGTCCTGCTAGTGTATCGTATCCTTCGCCTTCGGGTAGGTGCAGTCCGAACTTCTGGTTGAGTCCTTCCACCTCCCATCGTGCAGAGACGAGCAACTCGTGGTCGTTGAGTCGTTTTGCCATGTAGTCTTGGTTATCGTGTTCGTCTTCTATCTCGCCAACGATCTCTTCCATGAGGTCTTCGAGTGTGACAATACCGGCAGTACCCCCGAACTCGTCAACGACAACAGCGATGGAGCGTTTCTGTTGCATGAAGGTGCTCATGAGTTTCTGGGCTGCCATGTTCTCGGGCACGATAGGTATACTCTTGATATGGTCGTGCCATGAGTCTTGGTGCTCGAACATCTCAAGGCAGTGGATATAACCGATGATGTTATCGATATCGCCTTTGTAGATAGGTATCTTTGAGTAGCCAGACTCTTGGAAGGTGGCTTTCAGTTGAGGTGTATCGACATCATAGGGCAGGGCAACGACCTCGGTGCGCGGTACATAGCAGTCGCGTATCTTGACAGAGGAGAAGTCGAGTGCGTTTTGCAGGATATGTATCTCGTTCTCGGAGGGAGCATCTTCGTCCTCGGAATTGGAGGCGATAGACTCTTGCACGAGGTAGTTGAGGTCGGCTCTTGAGAAGGTTACTTCGTCGGGTCGCATTGTCACTTTCTGTCCGGTGAGCAAGATAAGCAGTTTGGAGAGCAGTGTGCAGAACCATGCGATAGGGTAGAGGACGATATAGAAGACAATGAGGATAAGACTCATAGAGGACAGCCATCCGTTAGGGTTGTTGCGCATGACGGTCTTGGGTAGGTATTCCCCGAAGAAGAGTACAACGAGGGTAGCGATAAGCGATATGATAAGCGAGATGAGTGCGCCGCTCTGCATGAACGAGAATACAGGCATGAGGAGATTGTTCATCTGCATAGAGAAGACTACGAGTACGATGTTGTTGCCCACCAGCATGGTGGTGATATACTGTTGCGGGTGTCGGTAGAAGAAACTGACGATACGCCCGATGAGTCCGTTCTGCTCTTTCTCGATCTCGAACTTGAGTTTGTTGGCAGTGACGAAGGCTATCTCCATGCCTGAGAAGAAGGCGGAGAGTAGGAGGGATATGAGAATGGCGGGGATCATGTGATGTTAGTTGAGTGTTTAGTGTTTAGGGATGTTCTAAAAATTGCTTTTGAGATGATTTGTGGAATTTTATTTAG
>CAVJQD010000103.1:0-6830 GCA_963651555.1 uncultured Clostridium sp.
AGTAACTGTCCTTGCTGGCATGGTGAATGTGTTGCCCGTAACCGTAATGGTGTTGCTATTAGCGTCTTCTACGGTCAGTTTGTCAAGTTCGTAGCCAGTGGCTGGTTCGATGGTGAGTGTCACCGTTTCGCCAGCGGCGGCTGTGGTCATGTCGGCGGTAACTGTGCCATTTTCGGGTGTGGTAATTGTAATTGCATAGACGTCTTGCACCAAACGAACTGCGTACCCGTCGCAAATAGAGCCCCATGAGCTCACATACCATTCAGCCGAGGAGAATTTCAGGAAGGAAGAATAAATCTCAGTGTTCACCGTTGCAGACCAATAGTAGCCTATGTCCTGTATGCTGTTCACATTCGTTCCTTTGCGGATGCCAGAAGCAGGCAAGAATATGGCACCATTGGCTTCGAGTTGTTGCCATTGGTCAAGCGTGAAAGTATTATTATCATATGACGTGTTAGTAGCCACAAAAGTTATGCCTTCGGGGGCAGTCCAATTATCAGGCAAGAAAATTAGACCGTTGGCATACTCTGTACCATCGCTTTTGAGGTTAATGCGAGCGAGACCTCTCAAGCTGGTTGCATTGGAGCGGACATTGAACAGATGTTCCCATTCGCTTCCTGTCAGTGTACGGTAGGTGTTGGCTGCATTGTCGCCAATTTCATTCGTACCCCAATCGACAATGTTGCCTTTGTAGTCGGTTTTAGTTGTAGAGGTGCTAATGCCCCAAGGTGCAGTGGTGTTGTCGCCGCTCCAACCGAATAGGTCTATCTTGTCAGCAAGCGCAGAGCCGCTCACATTGGCAGTGCCAATCATGTCATACTGGTTCTCGGCAAACGACCACACATAGTTTTTCGTGGTTACGCCCGAGCATTGCAAGTTGCCCTGCGAGAAATAGACCTGCTTGCCGTTTGCAACCGAGAATGCTGCAGGCGTAAAGTTAGCCCAAAGGGCGGTGGTGGCACAGAGTGCCAGACAAAAAGTAAATAATTTTTTCATAATAGAAAAGATTTAAGTTATTAAAAAAGTTATTTGTTGTCTTTTTGCACTGCAAAGATAGTGTTTTTTTTCGACCACACCAAAAAAGAAAACACTTTTCTCGCCAAATTCCATCGCATATAGCCACAATCTGCCTTTAACGGACAGCGCGCTTGGGGCATATCATAACTTTGTAGTCGATTCCGAGGGAAACTCGTGATCGACTGCTTTTTTGTGACTTTTTCTGGCACAAAACGAGCAAATACAAACCCCATAAACATCAGAAGATATGGCAGACTTCTTTCAGAAAGCCGGCAAAATGAAATGGCTCATTGTTATCTGCGTCGTTGCAGTGGTGATCTATGTCGTTTATCGGCGCAAGAAAAAACAGACACAGGAATAATTTTTCAAATAATCACAGCGAGTACGAAATCGGTCACGAAGCGAGTAGGTGAGGCACAGGAATGACCTACATGGCACGAAAGCGGACACAAAAAAAGAGAGTAGTCGGGGCAACGCTTCTGCTCGTTTGTGCTGATGGCACCGTGGGTGTCGATCGGCACGGATAGACGGGCAGGAGCGGTAAAATAGATAATTTCTAATCAAAAAAATATAACAAAACATGCTAAACAAAGTATCAACCGTGAGCATTTTGCTCATCATCGCCATTGCACTGATTATCGTCTTCGGTGTGAAAAATGGCAAGAAGAGTAGTGCAAGCACTACCAATGCAACCTCAACCAATGCTTCTGCAGAATCGTCTGCGTTCAGGGGCAAACGTTAAACCAAAAAACAACTAAAAAACCAAAAGACAATGCGTAAAGAAATTCTATCAGACCGTTTTACCGGCAAAGAAAAAGTATCGTTGAAGAACCGCGCACGCCGCGTGAGCAAAGCCACGGGCGATGCCTTCAATATGGCATGCCTCATCGACGAGAGCAAGGCGGGCCGCCCAGTGCAGATTGGGCTGCAGAACTTGGACACCGTGTCGCACACCGTGGCTGTGTTCGCAGGCGATTTGCAAGATGTGGACGAAATCAAAAACATCGCAGGCGAGAGCGTCGATGCCATCGTAACGCATGGCACCGTACTCAAGAGCGATGCCGACGCACCGTTGCTGGTGTGCGACTGCCCAAAACTGGAGTATATACGTCGCTACCTGCAACGCAACCCAACGCGCATCGATGCGTTCCAACTCACCACCGACAACGAATTGCAGTTTGCCAACACCCTCAAATTGGTCGAATACTCCCCATTTGGAGGTCCTGTGAGCGACAGCATCACACCGAAAACCTACCTCACACCAGAGCAGTTTAACCGCACCATGGTGGAGATATCGAACATCAAACACTTCTCGCTCGACCATGCGCACGTGTTCATCGTAACCATCGGCGCGGGCCGCACCTTGGACATGACCTTGATGCTCGGATCGTCGTTCGATAGCGCATCGGCACTGCAAGATATGGCAGAGGCACTCATCGGTTAATCATTGGAAACAGATCAATTTTAGAAGATTATGTCATACCCAACAGGCAAACAAATACTAGACAGTGCCATTAAGTTTGCGCTCTCTACTATCCCTGCCGATGAGTTGCAGAAACTATTTGCATCGCTTGGCTATGATACCGATGATGTAACGTTGGAGTTGTGCATAGAGGCATGGGACAAGTTCGGTGAAGAGTTCACCAAACCATTTTTCTCTATGGCACACGATCAACTGGACGATGCGGACAAAATGAAAGCCGTGCGCAAGTCGTTGCAAAACAGCAACCTCTTCGTCTCGCGAGCCGATGGCAAGAGCGATGGGGGAGAGACATCGGGAGAGTTTGACCAGCAGAAATGGGAGAATGCACAATCGGTATTAGGTTATCTCTATGGGCTGTGTGAGAGTGGTTACAAGACCTACTCGCAAGCCCAGAGCGATGCCAACGCAGCGGCCATCAAAGCCGAGTCGGACGCAAAAGCTAGGACACTTGAGGCTCAGACGCAGCAGAACATCACCAAATGGATCATCATCGGAGGTGGAGTCATCGTCGTCATCATCGTTGTTCTTGCCATCGTCATCTCAAAACGTAAACAATCCTAATCACTCGTTTTCTTTTTCAATGGGGCTCGCTCGTACTTTGCGGGCGAGCTTTTTTGTTTTAAGAGCCAACAACACAATGCAGATAGAACACACAACCAATACGGGCTTTATGTATGGCACGCCAGCCGCGGTGTCGCATCAATCGGGTATTTTATATATCAACGATGAATTGTTTGACCGCCTTACGCCTTTTCAGAAAGAGTTCGTCAAGCAGCACGAGATAGGCCACTACCGCAAACAGACTCACGACGAGTTTGAGGCGGATAGGTACGCCTTCAACAAGCTGGCAGGCAAATACAAACGCTCGCTCAAGCAGAGCATCGGCACATTGGAAACCATACTCGATGGCGATGACGCTGAACACGCTAAGCGCATCGAACACATGTACGAGTTGGCGCTTAAATGGGACGCTGAACATGGTAATCTGGCTGCTGCACAGGAGTTGGAGAACATCGTTACGGCCGTGTCGCGCGCCGATGGTAAGAACACCAAAACCGTGCAGGCAGTCGATACCGCGGGCGATAAGATGACCGAATTGGCCACCATCATCTATCAAGGCAATCAGGCGCAAAAGCAGACCGAAAACAATGGTGACAACACCAAGACCCTGATGTATATGATGATGGCATTGGTAGCAATAATGGTTCTAAAGAAATAGCGCGATATGGCAGCAGACTCAAATATGGATTCTTATGCCTTCGGCACCTTGTGGCAAGAGGCCACGCAAGCCATTGGATACACATGGTCGGCACTGATGAGCGGACTGACCGATATCCTTGGAACACGTGCCTTTTACAATGCCGAGCAGAAGAAATACGAAGAACAACGCAAGATCGCCAACTTCTCGACCTTAGCCAACAGTGGCAAGAATGGCAACGCCATATTGATGGTCGCCTTGGTGGCATTTGCAGCCATAGTGGTATACTTCATCTACACATACAACAAAAAGGAGAAATAAGATGGCATTATCAACAGAAGAGAAACATAACATCGCCCTGTCGCAATCCACGGCAGAGGAGCAGACCTACATATCGGGTACGGCCAAGAAAAACCGCACATGGCTGATTGTCGTGGTAACGATTGTAATCCTTGCCGCAACCGCATACTACTTCTATAAACACTGATTGACGAATTATGGCAACAAGCAGTACATACAACGGAAAAAGTAAAGACCTGCGCTACATCAACATCGATGCTGCGCCGGGCAACCCCTCCACCTTTTGGGTGAGCGACAGTGGTAAATACTACCGCACCTACGAAGAGGCAAAACAAGATGCTGGGCTGACCAACGTCAATCCCGAGGACTATGTCATCAAAAAATCGTTTTTCACGCAGCATAAGAAAGCCATCTTGATTTGCGCCATCGTGTTGGTTTGTGGATTGGGCATCATCTACCTGTTCGACAAGAACAAGTTGATTTACGGAGGCAAGCCATGGTAAAGGCCTTTGAACTATATGGCAACGACTACTCGCGAGCCGATGGCATGAGCGTGTCGTACGACGATGTCAAGAGTTACCTCTCTTCCATTGGCGACGACGAAGCGGGAGGCGTCAGCATCAGCAGCAACGCCCGACTCAAGCAGATCATCAAAGAGGCAATCCGAGAATCGGGTGAGGACAAAATCGCCTTTACACTTTTCAATCACGACTTCTCGCAGAGCGATGTCGCAATCATCAACATGGTGTTGAACACACTCGCCATTTTGCTCGCAATAGTAACCATTGTCAAGAAGAGATAGAAGAAAAAACATGGAAAAAAACACGGCTATATTGATCGGCATCTGTGTGGTGGCAGTGTGTGTCACCATCGTCATCTGCAAGAAGAGCTCCGCTAAAAAACAAACGCAGAGTTCCATTTGGGGCAGCACCTCGTACAGCGCTGCAGCTATGAACTCACTGGTTGGCGCGTTCCAATCGGCAGCGGCCGAGGGTGGCGCAGGAGAATCCGCTTGGTAGTATGGCAAAACTATGTATCGTAACATCACTAGCCAAAACTTGCCTCTACCGACATTATTCCGTTTGGGCAAGTGGCAAAGTCTACCACTTCAACGAGAGTGGGGCGCATTGCCAGAGTGAGGCGGAGTTTATGGCCCAACGACGATTGATCCGCGAAATAGAAGCCACACAAAGCGACGAAGAGGTAGAGCAGTACTATCAAACGCACCGCAACAGCCAGTACAACGCGCTGTGCTACAACTGCGAGCACTTCGCTTACGAGTGCGCCACCGGGCAAAAACAGAGCCCAACCGTGAGAGGATACACCATCGCCGCAATCGTTACAGCCGTTGGCTGCGCAGCAATCTACATAGCAAGAAAGAGAAGATAAAACAAAACAACATGCAAGAGAGTTTGAACAAACTGATTCAAGACGGGATAAGCGTGAACGTCAACATACCAACGAAGACATGGTTCGCCATGGCCATAGCGGTGCTTGTCCCCGGAATAGTGCTTATCATCACCACACACACATTCAAAAAACTATAAAGCAATGAACAACTTTTTTGCTCAATCGAAGACGGTCAAAGTCGTCGCTATATCGGTCGTGGTGTTGGTGATTGTGGCAATCATTATCTTGATCATCGTCAAGTACAAAGGCAAGCTCACCGACACCATCAAAAATCGTGAGTTGGCCGAGTCGTTGGACGAAGAGATCAACCAAGACGACATCACCCTCACGCAGACGCAGCTGAACACCTTTGCCTCATCGTTGTATGCCGCCATGGACGGACTAGGAACTGATGAGGACAAAATATACAACGTCTTCCGCGCCATGGGCACGCGCTCCGACGTGTTGCAACTCATCAAGACCTTTGGTGTGAAAGATGGCGAGACGCTCACCGAGTGGCTCAATGGCGACCTCTCGTCGAAAGAGATCGACAAGATTAACAGCATATTAGCAAACAACAATATCAACTATCAATTCTAGAAAAATGAAGAAAAGTTTAATCGCTCTGTCGGTAATCAGTGCCGTTGCCATCGTGGTGTTAATCATCTATCTGGTGGTCAAGAAAAAGCAGTCTAGTGCAAACGGAACATCGAGCGCTGATTTTCCACTGAAATACAACCTCTTTTTGAAATCGGCTAAAGTCACCGAGTTGCAGGTGAAACTGAACAACAAGCTGAACGCATCGGTCGAGCCGAACTTCCCAAAAGACGAAAGTGGCGTCTACATCAAGTCCTTAAAAGAAGATGGCTACTTTGGCGACAAGACCTTGGCCGTTGTTAAGTACTTCTGCGACGGACAAGAAGAGGTCACCGAAGAGATGTTTAATGCGCTTTAATACAGCAGAAAAGCGATGTTTAGAAGCACCTACAATACCATATCGAGCACCGATGCCGACCTTGTGATCATCGACGGCGACGATGTCTACAACTGCTTTTTGATGCCCGGTGTGAACAACGAAGGCAATGCAGATGTAGAGTCGCTCGCCTGTTGGCGCATCGAGAAGCTGGCCAAGACCGAAACAGATGGCGTAGTAACCTACCGGCGGCTCTATCCGCAGGGATCGGTAGCGTTTTGTTTTGTTGCTGCGCAGTACAACGCCTACGAATACTCTTACCGAAAGTGACCAATGCCGAACGACTTGCAATATAACCCATTTACGAGAAAGCTGGACATCGCAGGCTCTTCGGACGCCTCCATGACCGAGGCGGAGATCAACGCCCTGTGCCCACTGGAATCGGACGATGCGGTGCTGCCTGATGGGGTAGTCATCACCTCGATGAAACATATCCCCTTGACGGCTGACGAGATAGAACAGCTCACCCC
>CAVJQD010000104.1:0-6821 GCA_963651555.1 uncultured Clostridium sp.
GCAAGATTATCACTATTTCGAAAACTTCTTTCATGAGCAGAGTCGAATCGATATCCAGGAAAAGGACAAAAAGACAATCTTCATTATAACCTACGATGACTATTCTCGTATGCAAATAATCAAACAACTGCGCACAATGAATGAAGGACGCATAGATTCTTTATACGATGGTAATAACTTCTGTATTTATGAGTCGAAAAACACTCCGCAAGATGAGATTCTAGCTGCCATTAAGACCAATCTCAATAAAATAAATGGGCTCAAAAAGCAAGACCAATCCCGCAAACTGATAAACCCCTTACTTAACGAAACAAAATGAAGTAGTCCAAAAAAGAACCCATAAATAACCCCGTTCATGAACCCATATATGAACCCATAACAAAACTCGCCCGAGAGCCGATAAAACCTCATAAATGCGCCACTTGTCCAACCTACAAATGAACCCATAAACGACCCCATAAACGAATCCATAGATGACCCAATAAACGAACGTTCGCATAGCGAACCACCAACATAAAATCTAACATAAAATCACTAACACGCAGTCACCAACATAAAATCACAAACACGAAGTCACCAACACGCAGTCACCAACACGCAGTCACCAACGTGCAACCCCCAACGTGAGCGCAGAGAACCAAATACGTGCAACCAACATACGTGCGCAGCACAACCGTACGCGCAGCAAACATACATAATCCATACTATTTGCACATGTCCTCGAAAAGCAGTACCTTTGCAGTCTCGAAACTCTTGAAAACGCGAAATTTTAGGTCTTCAAACCGCTCGGAAACGTGAGATTTTACCCATTCGAAAGTCTTGAAAACGTGAAATTATAGCCGTATGAAACGAAAAATATACTCACAACTGCTTGATTGGAAGCAAAATAGCAATGGCAAGTCGGCATTGCTAATTGAAGGTGCTCGCCGTATCGGTAAGAGTTATATTATTGAGGAGTTCACAAAACAGGAGTACGAGAGTTATATCCTCATCGATTTCAACGACGAAGACCCCGAGGTGCAAACCCTCTTTCATGAACATATCACCATTCGGGATCTGTTCTTTCGGTTGCCTCAAGAAATGCATGCATAAGTTCGAACAGCAGATAGGCGAAGCCTTTGTGCTGCATACCAACGATGTGGAACAGAAAGACGGCATAACCTTCTTGCCGGTGTATATGGCAGGACTGTTGTAAATCGCACTGTGTGCGAATGTATGTCGCGCTTCGCGCTAATGTATAGATGTATGGATGTATGATGTATTATGATAAGTAGATTTGACATATTGCGCCTTTGCCATTTAGGCGAGAATAGCGAGGTGGAATTTAAGTCTGCCAAAGGTGGATTCCCGAGAGATTTCTGGAAGTCCTTCTCGGCTTTTGCTAATAGCAACGGTGGCAAGATAGTGTTGGGTGTTACGCAGCGTCAGAACTTGTTCTATCCCGATGGGTTGCCGCAACAAGAACTGCAACGACTGCGTAAGCAGTTTTGGGACGATGCCCATAACCGCTCCAAGGTAAGTAACCCATTGCTGTCGGAAAATGATGTGCAGGATGTGGATTTGGGCAATGGACAATGGGTGCTGCTTTTTAATATCCCGCGCGCAAGATATCAGATACGTCCTATCTATCTGACAGATAACCCCTTTGGACATACCTACAAACGTCGTCATGAGGGCGACTATGCGTGTACCGATGCCGAGGTGCGTGCGATGATGCGAGATGCTGACGAGACAGGCAACGATGGCAAACATCTGGAACATAAAGACATGCTGGATGTGGATATGCGGACATTGCGTGAGTATAGGCAGATGTTCCAAAATAGTCATATCGACCATATCCTCAACAAAGTGGATGACAAAGAGTTCCTGCGACAGTTAGGTGCATATTATGTGGATAGTGCAACGGGACAAGAAGGACTGACGCTGGCGGGACTTTTGATGTTCGGCACAGGACTGGCAGTGCGTGAGGTATTACCCATGATACGTATGGATTATATCGACTTGACAGGGCTGCGTGGCGATATGCGCTATTCGGATAGGATAACTTACGATTTCAGTTGGGAGAATAATGTGTTCCAGTTTATGGCTCTTGTGATGCCCAAATTAGTGGAGGACATAAAAGTGCCATTCACATTGAAAGGATTTACGCGTGAAGATGATGCGCCGATGTATAAACTTGTGCGTGAGGCTGTTACAAACATGATTATACATGCCGACTTCTTATCGGAAGGTGTGCTGCGAATTGAGAAACGAGAAAATGGATATTTCTTCTCTAACCCTGGGACACTCAAGTTACCGGTAGAAGACATCTATCGTGGTGGAACATCGAAAGCGCGTAACCCGAAGATGCAAGACATGCTGCGTATGATAGGGTATGGCGATAACTTGGGAACAGGTTTCCCTGCTATGGTGGATATGTGGAAAACGGCATTTGGCGTAACTCCTAAATTGCAAGAACGACCGGAATATAACACTGTAGAACTGATATTTGAAGGTCTTACCCCACAAGTCACCCCACAAGTCAGCCTCCAAGTCGTGAACCTTTTGAGAGGTATCGGTGAGGACACTCTTTCTAAGGCTGAGATAATGGGAATAATGCACCTAACGGATAGAAATAGTTTTAGCCGCCTCTATCTGCAACCTGCATTAACACAAGGACTTATCGAGATGACTATCCCCGACAAACCGCAAAGTCGATTGCAGCGATATCGCTTGTCGGCATTAGGCTCGCAGGTGCAAAATACGGAGACAGACAAAGTCGACTTAAGGGGTGAAATATCGGATTCTACCCCACAAGTCACCCCACAAGTCACCCCACAAGTTACCCCACAAGTCAGCCCCCAAGTCGTGAACCTTTTGAAGGGTATCGGTGAGGACACTCTTTCTAAGGCTGAGATAATGGGAATAATGCACCTAACGGATAGAAATAGTTTTAGCCGCCTCTATCTGCAACCTGCATTAACACAAGGACTTATCGAGATGACTGTCCCCGACAAACCGCAAAGCCGATTGCAGCGATATCGTTTGACCAAATTAGGAATAGAGTATATTAGAAGGGTGAAAGTTGGGCACTAAAAGAGAAAGTAGAATGGTTGATGCTTGTATTTTTAATGGTTCTTTAATGGGCTTTAATGGAGAATATTTTTTGATTTTTTTGACTACACATATTTGGACATATCTGTCGCCCACATGGAATATTTGACCAATATTTGTTCCAACTTAATTGTTGATAATTGTTATTAGTTTGTTGATAAATGTTTTTGACTAAGAATTTTGTGACCCATTCATGACAATACGCCGCAGGCGTCCGTTTAAGTCATCCGACCGCAGGCGGTCATACATCATACATAATACATCATACATGAAAAAACTTTCCATCATCACCATCAATTACAACGACCTCGCCGGTCTCCGCAAGACCATCCAATCAGTGTGGAATCAATCGGCTCGAGCCGAAATAGAACATATCGTCATCGATGGCGACTCCACCGACGGCTCGGCGGAATACCTCCAAGCGAACTCCGACAAGCTGAACTACTGGGTCTCCGAGAAAGATAGCGGCATCTACAACGCTATGAACAAAGGCATCCGCCTCGCACACGGCGACTATATCCAGATACTCAACGCCGGCGATTGCTTGGCGACCAACGATGTCACCGCTCGCATGCTAACCGCCTTAGCCGAACAATCCAACTCCGCCCCCATCGACATCCTCTATGGCAACATGCTGCGTGTCGATACATCCGGTCGTGTGACAGCCAAGAGTGGCGCTATCATTCCCTCCCTGCGCATCTTCTATGGGGGTACACTCAACCACGACTGCGCCTATATCCGCCGCTCTCTGTTCGATGAATATGGTCTCTACGACGAGTCGCTACGCATCGTCAGCGACTGGAAATGGTACCTACAGACCATCGGATTGGGACATGTCACCCCCGTCTATGTCGATATTGATGTCACACTCTTCGACTGCAGCGGCATCAGCGAGACCAACCTCACCCTGCGCAACCAAGAACGACGCCGTGTCCTCGAAGAGGTCTTACCGCCGGCCGTACTCTACGACTACGACCACCACGCCTTCGACATGGACCAGATGGACCGCCTCCGCCGCCACCATCTCTATCCCCTCGTCTGGTTCATCGAACGCCTCTGCTTCAAACTCGAAAAACTACATTCTAAAATTAGAAATGTATGATGTATAAATGTATAATAAGTAATGTTTTAATGGCTCTTTAATGACCTTTAATGGATAACTTTTTGAGAATATTTGGACGGAATATTGGGTCATATTTGGATGGAAAATAATAGTTGATAATTGTTGTTAGTTTGTTGATAATTGTTTTTGACCCTGTTTTAATGGACCTTTAATGGAGAATATTTGGTAATAGTTTAAGACCCCGTTATGGGATATTTGAGTATATTTGAATCGCATATTGGGTCATATTTGGATGAAAATAATAGTTGATAATTGTTTTTAGTTTGTTGATAAATGTTTTTGACAACGTATTTTATGACCAATTCATGTCAATACGGCGTTAGCCGTCCGTTTAAGTAGTCCCATTAATGCCACCCTAAAATGAAGTTTTCAGTCATAATACCTTTATATAACAAAGCACCCTATGTGGCTCGTTCGATAGGATCTGTGCTCGCGCAGACTTACTCGGATTGGGAACTTATTGTCATGGATGATGGTAGTATAGATGATGGCTCAGAAGTGGTTCGAGAATGTGTTGAAAGAAGCAACATGTCCTCCCGCGTCCATATCTACACCCAACCCAATGCCGGCGTCTCCGCTGCCCGCAACCATGCCGCCGAACATGCACAAGGCGACTACCTCTGCTTCCTCGATGCTGACGATTGGTGGGAACCCACTTTCTTGGAACAGATGGCGCTACTCATACACGCTTACCCCGATGCCGGACTCTATGCTACCAACTATGTCTACTATAAACCCCACAAGACCCACGTAGCGTTAGACATCCCAACAGGTTATATCCAATATGCTCCAACCTACTGCCGCAGTGCTGCCATGCCCGTGTGGACCGGCGCAGTGGCTATGCCACGTACTGTCTTCAACCAGATGGGCGGCTTCACCGTTGGCGTACGCCTCGGCGAGGACTTCCTCTTGTGGGCACGTACCGCTATGCACTATCCCGTGGCTTACCTCAACACCCCGCTGGCGTACTACAACAACGACGTACCGGCTTCGCTCCGTGCCACACGCAACCTCTATGCTCCCGAACACACCATGTTCTTCTTGTTAGACACCATCGCACCCGAAAACGCACTCTCCGAGGACTGGCAACGCCTGTTCGACAAACTGCGTGTCGGCGGATTACTGCCATATTGGATGAGCCCCATCTACCACGATAGGGCAAAGACCGAACTCGCCAAAGTCGATTGGTCGCAGCAACCCCGTTCCGTCCAACGCCTATACCGCACACCTATACCCCTCCTGCGCCTATACTACACCCTCCGCCACCTCGCCAGCCTCTGCAAACAATTCATCATACATAATAACCCTCTATATTCAACTATAAACTCTATATTCAACTATTTAAAATTAAATACCTAGTCCCTCTAGAAAAGCTAGAACATCTAGAATCCACTAGAGTTCACTAGAGTCCACTAGAATCCACTAGAAACCACTAGAAACTAACGTTCGCGCAGCGAACCACCAACGTGCAACCACCAACGTGCAACCACTAACGTGAGCGCAGCGAACCAAAATACGTGCAACCACCAACGTGAGCGTAGCAAACATACATAATACATCATCCATCATACATAATAGTTTTTTTAATGACCCTTTAATGACCTTTTATGGAGAATATTTTTTAGATTTTTTAGACCGCGTATATTTGGATATTTCTGTTGCCCGCATGGAATATTTGACCAATATTTGACAATATTTGTTCCTAAGTTTGTATTAATCAGTCTCTCAGCGCAGCGGTCCGTTGTCTGTTTATGATAATCGTGTTGATAATTGTTGATAATGAGTTGATAATTGTTTTTGACCATAAGTTTTTTAGATTTTTTTGACTAAGGAAGTCCCGCCCGCGCAGCCATACATCATACATAGATTTGCATATATTCCCGAAAAGCAGTAATTTTGCAGCGTTTTAGAAATGAAACTAAGATGACCTACCAACAGTTCTATCAACAATGGCATCCGTTTGCGTGCTTTAGTACGCAGCAGGTGCGGGCTATCTATCCCACTTTCAATCGCAGCAACTACCTCCAGTGGCAGCGGCAAGGCTATATCGTCTCGTTGCGCCAGGGCTGGTATTCTTTTGCCGATTGTCTGCAGCAACCCGATATCGCCCGCTATTTTGCCGGTAAGATTTACGATCCCTCGTATATCAGCCTGCATACCGCCTTGTCGTTCTATGGTATCATCCCCGAACAGGTGGTGGAGATAACGAGTGTGACGACACGAAAGACAGCCTCTTTCGCCAACTCTTTCGCCTCGTATAGTTACCAGACAGTGCGTACGAACCTCTTCTGGGGCTATACACCGATGACGCTGACCGACGGAAAGACCTATATGATGGCAACGCCCGAGAAAGCCTTGCTGGACTTGCTCTATCTATATCCGCAATACCACACTGAAGCGGATATGTTAGACCTCCGGTTGGATGACGACTGGCTCGCTGATGAGTTGGACCAGTCACGATTGAAAGAATATCTTTCACATATTGCAAGCCCTTCTCTTTCACAAAGAATTGAAACCCTTCTCCACGTCTACCGGCTTATTCGTTGAGTGTTTAGGGATGTTCTAAAAATTACTTTTGAGATGATTTGTGGAATTTTATTTAGTA
>CAVJQD010000105.1:0-6748 GCA_963651555.1 uncultured Clostridium sp.
CAATATTTGTTTCACAACATTTGCACATTCAAAACACTTTCACTACCTTTGCAGCGGAAAGGACCAAAAAGGACTACAAGCGTGTAATCTCTCCTTCCCAACATACCATAGCGTTTGCTATTTGTTCGTTACAACACTCTGAAACCTGAGAAATTTCTATAAGTGTAAATCACCGAGACAAATAAGTAAGCGTCTACGTGCAGCGTAGGCGTTTCCTATCTGGTGATTTTCAGGTAATCTCAGGACCTCAGAGTGTAGATAAGAAACATCTACGCTCTTTTTTATACCCCCACAAAGAGCATATTTGAGCATCACGCCATGGAATATTTAGAGCAAAAGATAGTTGCTATCAGTTGATAATGAATATCCTTTAGCGCAGAGCGCGGTCCGATATCTTTTAGCACGCAGTGCGGTCTGTTAGTGAAACGGTCTGTTAGTGCAGCCGTCCGTTCTACGACACTTACAGCCCCTCCAACTAAAAAGGACCAAAAAGGACTTTGCACACCTTATTGTATAGCAGTACCTTTGCACCCAATAAAAAACAAAAACAACATAAACAACGTAAAAACGACATAACCACCATGAGACATCTCAACATCATAACCGCCCTATTCATCACACTCACCCTGATGAGTTGCGGCAAAAAGACCGCCACCACCGACAAGCAAGGCATGGACCAACCCACCGCCGAGCAATACGAGTCTGCCGGCAAGATGGCGCAGCAACTGCAAGCCATCATACCCGAACTGCAATCCGCTATCGACGACGGCATGGTACTCTCCGCAGAGCAGTTCCTCGAGATATACAACGCCAACCAGAAACTGGTCTTCGAGTTCGACCCCTCTACACAAGACTCTGCCGACAACGCCCGCTGCTATGCGCTGCAACAGCAGATACGCCAAATCCACGACGACATCAACGCCATAGCACAAGCACAAGTACCCAAGATATTCGTACCTGTATATAAAAAGGAACAACAACTGCTATCCTCCACACAGAACTATCCCATCTACCTCGAACGAGGCGACAAGATGATGTACGACATCCAGATGGAACGACAAGCCGATGTCCGTATCTACAACGCCGACACCCACCAACTCCTCAAGACCTACTCCGCCAAGTCGCGTGTCCGTGACTCGCTCAATATCACATACCGTGCTATCTACCTCATCCAGGTAACCCCCAAGGGACAACAATACGCCGACATCAAGATAGGTTACCGTACCCAAGATATCAACCGACTCTCCAACATCAAGACCGTTGCCGTTGACAGCGTCGAAGCCCAGAAAGGTGACTTTCTCGCCAAGGCTGTACCGGGTATCAAGATGACTAATATCTTCGACGAGCCGCGTAAGTTCACACTCCGAGGACAACTCAAAGCCGCCTTCTCCGGCAGTTACCGTGCCATCGTGGCAGTACCTATACCCGCTGGCACGACTGACCTGCTCTACTCACTGCGTATCTCCACCAACGAGACCGCCAAGTACTCCGACGGCGAGTTCTACGACGATATGGAGACTGGTTACCGCCGGATAAAACTCCTTGGACTACCCGTCTACGAGAGCCACCGAGGTAGTGGACTGATAGCCACACTACTCGGCGAGAACGTACCGCCACGAGAGGAGGACGCCTATATCAATATGTATGTCTTCTACAATGCCGCACAGGCCAAGAAGTTCCAAGACGGTGCCGACCCCGCCAAACTATCCTACAACATCGACTACTCCACCCTCGGCACACAGTCCTGCAACGGACGCATACCCGCAAAAGGTAACAAGACCATCTACCTCGGCTTCCTCAATGAGCGCATGCGCTACAACAACTACGTCTGGCTCGAAGCCATCAGCTCTAAAACCACCAACGAATACGTCAAACCCGTCTTCACAACAAACTAAACAAGACATTCATCATACATTTATACATCATACATAATAAAGTCCGTCAGCGCGCAGCGCGGTCTGACATCCGACAGCGCAGCGGTCTGACATCAAGAATATTAACCCTATAAATATCAACATCATGAGTGTAGAATACTACCGCAAGCGTATCATCGACCTACGTGCCGACCTTGCAAAAGAGAAAGAAGCCAAGAAACACGACAACGAGTACTATGCAGGATGCATCCGCAGCGCCTCATCCACCTCGTCAAAAGCGTCGTACCGCAAGTCAAAGATTGACCGTGCCGCCTCACACGACAGACGCATCGAAAGTCTCAAACACGAAATCGACATGGCAAAAGAAAACCTCGCACGAGAAAGAAAAAAATAATCCATTTAATATTAACTCATTAAACATTCAAAGAAATGGCAGATTTAAGAATTGACGGCCGTATGAAGGTAAAGACCCTCAAGGCTAATTTCAAGAAAGCATTTGGCGCAACACTGCGCGTGTACACAACCGCTACCTGCAAGCAGAAGGCTGACGAAGAGGCAACTCTTGCTACTCTTATGGGCAGTGCAAAAGGTGGAGAATGCACCTTCGGCTCTAACATCCGCGTAGGCAACTTCGAGAAGAAAGTAACCGAGATGTACGGCATCGGCGTACAAGTGGCTTCTCCAGACGACAGCAAACTCAGCGACAACGACATCACACTCGCCGCTGCCGGCAAAGAGTAACCAACCCAAGCCGTTCTTGGAGATATCGACCTCCAAGAACGGCTTCAAAACAACAAACAAGTACAAATCAACTAAACTCATACACACCATGGGATTTTTCACAAAAGGCAAGAACTCCGGTCTATTAGATGACCGCCGCAAAGATGTTAAGACACTTAAGAAAGCAATCAAGATTGCCACACTCGGCATTGTTGACACCACCGGAAAGAACAAAAACTCTTCTGTCCTAAGCAAGAAGAAATAACCACCATGACCAACACGAACCTAATTCAATTGGTCAAGGACGATATCCACGCTTTTTTGAAGAACAACCAAGAGTTGTTCTTCAATGAGCGCGATTTCCAGATGCACTTGGCGATGTGGCTGAAAGACTCCGCCAACAAATACGATGACGTGGATTTGGAGTACTATATCCCTCGCGAGATTCTTAACAACACGCCTAATGATTATGAATGGTCTAGTGAACTACGTTTAGATATTGTAGTGAAGAAAGGTACTGAATATGTTCCGGTGGAACTAAAATACAAAACTAAAGGTGTAAACAAGAAAACATTACTACGCTTTGATGAAGACATCAATGCCACCGCAGGAGATACTTTCAAGATAATAAAATCACAGGGCGCACAAGATTTAGGTATGTATGACTTCTGGAAAGATGTTAGACGCCTCGAACATATACGCAATCGTTTCAAAAATGTAATTGGAGGTTTGGCAGTATTCCTTACAAACGACACCGCTTACCAACACATACCAAACGAATCCTCCAATAATTACTACCTCAGTATGAGTGAAGGTATACATTCCTGTGATAAACATTGGAACGATTCGGAATCTACTTGTGCTAAGGGACATCCAAAATTCAAAGTAGAGCATGCATATACGATAGAATGGCTTCCTACGAAAGCCGACGGCATTGACTTTAACTACTGTATCGTAACCATTGATGGCAAGTAGCAGAATACAATAGAAACAATCTAAAACGATAACAATCATGATTAGCAAAATCAAAGTAATCGGCAAGACGCAAAATAGCGCTGCCCTTGGCGTAATGAAGGCTTACGTCGAAATGAACCCTAACACCACATTGACAGACCTTCGTAAAGCATTCCCTAACGACATCGCCCCCGACAAAGGTGTAGCAGAACTGTTCCTGCCCCTCGCTGACGCAGAGGCTTGCAACGCAAACATGAGTCTCTACTTCACCAAAGACGGACGACCAATCACCCTACAAGATGGTAGCGTCATTGCCATGTCGCAGATATGGACAGGCAAGTCACTGCAGAACCTCATCAACGTCGCCGCTAAATACAATATCGACGTAGAAGTCAATAAAGAAGCCAATGAGGACTTGGGTAAACAAGGATATGTCCTAAAATACACATACGCCGAAGAGCCCAAAGTCGCTGCACCGGTAGAGAAGAAAAGCAAGACATGGTTATGGATTGTCATAGCCGCAGTGGTTATCATAGCCGTTCTCGTTGTACTACTGCTGATGAAAGGAAACAAAACACCTGAAGTTCAAGTAGTAGAGAAGACAGTCATCGTTCACGACACCCTCTATGTGCAAAAGATTGAGGAGATAGAGAAAGACTTCAATGCGGCTGAATTCGAGTTAGGCAAAGCCGAACTACCCGAAGCAGCTAAGTTCGTACTCCACGACCTAGCAAAAGTAATGGAGAAGAACCCCGAACTCCGCCTCCGTCTTGAGGGACACACCTCTGCAGAAGGGGACGCTGACCTCAACCAGTCATTGAGTCAAGCACGTGCACAGGCTGCTGTCGATTTCTTAGTGAACAACGAAGGGATAGACATCAACCGTCTGGAAGCAGTAGGTCTCGGTTCTACACAACTCAAGAACACAGAGAACCCCAATGCTCCGGAAAACCGCCGCACAGAGTTTATAATCATAGAACAATAGACATCATGAAAGGACTTAGTTTCTCTTGGAAACGTGCCGTCGGCATCTCCGGACTAAAGACCAAAGTGGCCCGTGCCACCGGCATACCAACCACCCGACAAGGTCTCGAACGCAAAGTCGGCAAGTCAGTCATCAACGCCCTATTCGGCAACTCAAAAAAGAAATAAAACTATATCATTATGGGAGTAATTAACAACATCAAAGACCACTTCAAAAATGAGACATTCTCAGTGGCACCACAGATGAAAGTAAAGACCATCTGCAAGAACTTCAAGGAGACATTTGGATGCACTTTGGCAATATACAAAGGCACTCAATTAGCAGACCCTGAAATGACACTCAACCAACTGAACGCCAAGACAACCAAAGACATCCAAACACACTCAGATGTGAAGATGGAAATCAAAGCGTCTATGAAAGTGGGCGATGCAGAAAAACTATTCAACACCACCTACGGTCTAACCGTACAAGTGAAAGACCCCGCAGGTAAAAACTGCGTAAACAACAACCTCACCATCGGACAAGCCGCCCGTGGGGAATAAAGAATTATTATATCTAAAAGATATTTCGTATGAGTAAAATATTTGATAAGGTCATTTCTGTCTTTTCTAGTCATCCCAAAGGGAAAGAGAATGGAACTGAAACAACAAAGAAAGCCTGTTCAACCGATAGTAAGGCAAAAGTTAAACAGAACCAGAATAAAAAAACGGTCAACAAAGACAAAAAGAAGGTCGTAAAAGAAGAACACGAGTTTGTGGATTTAGGGTTACCTAGTGGCAACCTATGGGCGAAATGTAATATCGGCGCTAAGTTAGAATATGAAATTGGAGATTCTTTCCGTTTTGGAGAGGTTGAAGCATGTGAGTTATATATTACCGACGCAGGAATGTTCCCTACAGGTAAAAATCGATATATAGATGCATTGAGGAGAATAACAAAATATAACACAGATAGCAAATGGGGGATTGTTGATAATAAAACCGAATTAGAAACAATAGATGATGCCGCAACAGTTCAATGGGGAGGGGCATGGCGAACTCCAACGTTAAAAGATTGGGAAGAATTATACGAGAATTGCAACACTGAACGATCGGCATCTAAGAATGGTTATCTGTTTATTTCAAAAAACAACGGAAACTATATTTTTTTCCAATGCGCCATTTTGCAGGAGGCACTACGTTTGTCGAAGGAGAATCTTATGACAACATAGGCGGATATGATTATGCAAATTATATGAGCGCCACATTTAGTCAGTTTGTGAGTATGAGGTACTCTCGGTATGTGCGCGACCGACGTAAAAAACTGCCGGAAGTCCTCGAATATACTAGAATCGGATCAACGGGGTTGAGTTTCGCTATTACCCATTTCGAATTCTGGCAGTTTGTTCGGCCAATCCGTAAAAAATCTTGATGAATCGACTTTTATCAATATGATAAAAAAATTCCGGCTTTGGTCAATTGCAACACTTCCAATGTGGCTGCTTTTGCTTATTCAGTCATGGAGTATTCCTATCAGTTGTAGCTTTAGGAAAGAAGTCGATTGGGATTCTGCGCTGCATGCTCTACTTAGTCCTGCGAATATAGTCGCACTATTAAGTGGTTGTATGCTGATTATTGGTATGGCTTCAATCCACTATGTTGTCTATCGATTAAAAGGTTCTCCAAACGCTCTACCGGAAAAGATTACCAACTGGAAGGACTTGCAACAAGATTATGTGAGTTCTCTAACAACAATGATTTCGCTATTTAGCGTATTATTGATAGATTATGATAGTTACCGAGATTTATTGATACTGTTGGTGTTGTTAATTGCTATATATGTGTGCTATGTTCAAACAAATCTCTATTACGCAAACCCTATTATGGCTCTATTAGGATATAAAATCGCTAAAGTAGAAACAGGGTCTAAGACACTTCCACAAGGAAGCATCCTTTTGTATCGTGGAGACCTAGAGCATCACATTTCATACCACAAAGTAGCGGCTAATGTCTATATTGTATGTCAGAAAGCACATTCTTAAATAAGCTAGAAAAAGTTATTGAGTGTGAATATACCGAGGTCTTGGTATATTTCATACTCAAAACTGAGAACGGCAATGAAATCAAAAAGGCGGATTTCAGGAAAGAGGTTTTGAATACTATTAAACAAGGACTTATTGAGTCTTCGAAAGAAGAAAAGGAAAAGTTTGAAAAAGATAATAACCGCTGTATTATAC
>CAVJQD010000106.1:0-6698 GCA_963651555.1 uncultured Clostridium sp.
ACGATTTTTAAGATCGTTAATCAGGAAACGAGTCAACTTATTTCAGTAAACGTCATTTGGTAGGGTGATTTTGGCTTGTTTATAGGTAGTTCCATAGAGTATCTACCGTGTATCAACCGTGTATCTACCGTGAATCCTTTGGTGAATGGAGGGTAATGATTGGGGATTAGTAGGGGATTGGTAGGGGATTGGTAGGTACTGATGTAAGACTGATTAGCTACTGATGGGCTACTGATTAGCGACTGATGTGGGAGTGATTGGGGAATTTTCGGCTTAGTGTATACTAATTGATTATTACTTAATTTGCTGTAATATTTAAATTTATTAAGTGCACATAGGTTGTGAGGAGGGGAATATCAGTTGGAAGGATTGGAGAGGGGGTGGATTGATAGGGGAAGGATTGGGGGTAGAGTTAGAAAAGTTATTGGAAGATTTTAGAAGAGGTATCGGAAGAATTTAGAAGAGGTATTGGAATAGGAGGGTGTCGGATTGGTTGAACCAAGCGAGGAGGGTGGCGGTGTGTTGGAAATGGGCGTTGCGGAAGAGGTTGGCACTGCGGGGATTATTGCAAGGGACAAGAGCGTAGACTTGGTGGAGATGCAAGATGGTATGGGCATAGTCGAGGAGCAAAGATACTGCTTGTTGGGCTATACCATTGCCTCGGGCAGAGGGTTTAAGGTAGATGCCCATCTCTGCCTTGGCATGGTGCGGGTTGAAGTCAAACAGGTCGATAGCACCGAGTGTTTCGCCATCTCGGCTTTGGATGATGAGTCGCAGTTGGAGGTCTTGGTAGATATCGCCGGTGGTGTGGTCGATATAGTCACGAAGGTCCTGCTGGGATAGCGGGTTGTGCACACCCGATGAAGCCCAAGCGTCGGAGTCGTTCTCCATAGCATAGAGGAACGGCAGGTCGGTGGGTTCAAGTTTGCGCAGGGTGATATGTTCGTTCTGCAAGAGCAAGTTCGAGGGGATTTGGAGGGGATTTGGAGGGGATTTGGTCTCAGATTCGATGGAAATTTGGTTGTCCATTATTTGCCAAAGAGGCGAGATAGTAAGGACTTCTCTTGTGGTTGGTCGGGGGTATATGGAACAGAGGTCTTGCCAGAGGTAATCATCTGATAGATTATTCCCCAATCGGGCAGTCCGCCAAGGTTACGGTCGTCGATATAGACATCAGCGACTACCTTTCGTGACGACTGTTTATCGACTTCTTCCTCAGGGTAGTTAGCATTGACGGCATAGAACTCGAGCCCGCGCTGCTTGCAGTACTCTACGGCATCTTGGAGGAGTTTGCCTTCTCGTACGGACCAGAGAATGATGTGATGTTTACCACCTTCTTGCAGTTTTTTGAGGGTCTCAATGGCGAATGGGATGGGTCGTCCTATCTCGGGATAGGCGTGTGTGACGATTGTCCCATCGAAATCTACAGCGATTGTCATAGTTCTAATAATTATCTATGGATTGTTCGTTACTAAGTTCAAGTTGTACTTTGCGTGCGTTAGGTTTGCAGAAGAATAGTGCCACGGAAGAGACTGCGGCGCACCAAAGCATTGATTGGTAGCCTAATAGCAAGTAGAAGGCTGCAATATCGATGGTGATACCGAAGCCGATGACGCATATACGCACCACTGCCCAATGGTAGTATGTAGGATACTTGCTTTCGTCGGGTAACTGCCTTATGGTGTTGCACTTACGTTTGAAGACATAGAGCGCACCTGGTACAGAGATGAGTGTGTAGAAGATGGCGATGGACTGCAGCACATAGCCGATGGTGGTTTGTGGGTCGAAGCCTTGTATCTTCTCTCGGGTGACAAGGTACCAGAGGAGGGTTGCGACAAGGACGGCGAGTGCATAACTGCCGTAATAGAACCAGTTCAGGTGTTTTGCGATTTTTTCTTCCATATATATATAAGGTGTAGGTTTTAGCCTACGAAATTAGTTCGGTTAATAATACTGCGGCCGAGGGTTATCTCGTCGGTATATTCAATCTCGCCACCGACGGCGACGCCTCGAGCGAGTTGTGAGACGAGTACGCCTGTGGGTTTGAGTCGCTTGTAGATATAGAAATTGGTGGTATCGCCTTCCATGGTGGTGGGCAAAGCGAGTATGACCTCGTGTATGTCTTCTGCGGGGACTCGTTCGACGAGTGAGTCGATTTCGATGTCGTGTGGTCCGATGCCGTCCATGGGTGAGATGATGCCACCGAGGACATGGTAGAGACCATTGTACTGACCTGTATTCTCGATAGACATGACATCTTGCACATTCTCTACGACGCAGACCGTTTGCCTATCACGATGATGACTTGCGCAGATGGGACAGAGTTCGGTGTCGGAGATATTATGGCAGCAGCGGCAGTAGTGGACCTCTTTTTTCAGTTGTATAATGGACTGTGCGAAGGTGTCGACATCCGTGGGCGATTGCCGCAGGAGGTGCAGGACAAGCCGTAGGGCAGTCTTCTTGCCGATGCCTGGCAGCAAGGAGAACTCGTGCACGGCTTTCTCTAATAATATGGATGGATACTCGTTCAATTCAGTAATTCTCTTGTTAGTTCGCGCGCTTGACGGTCGGTTTGGACATAGTCGTCGTAGGTAGGCTGCGCGATGAAAGCGGCTTTTGCCATGACTTTCTCGATGACATCGGACATTTGCAGGAAGCCGATTTGGTCTTTAAGGAAGGCAGCGACGACTACTTCGTTGGCAGCATTGAGGATACATGGCATGTTTCCGCCTTGACAGATGGCCTGATAGGCGAGGTCGAGGTTGCGGAAGCGGTCGGTATCGGGCTGCTCGAAGGTGAGGTTGGCTGTTTGAAAGAAGTCGATGCGAGGGAAGTCACTTTTTAGTCGTCGTGGGTAGGAGAGTGCAAACTGAATAGGTAGGCGCATGTCGGGCATTCCGAGTTGTGCTTTGACGCTACCGTCGACGAACTGCACGGCGGAGTGGATGATGCTCTGCGGGTGTACGAGCACTTGTATCTTCTCGAGCGAGACGCCAAAGAGCCACTTGGCTTCAATGACTTCGAAGCCTTTGTTCATGAGCGAGGCCGAGTCGATAGTGACCTTTGCGCCCATGTTCCAGTTGGGGTGTTTGAGTGCTTGCTTGGCGGTGACGGTCTGCAGTTGCTGTTTAGTGAACGTGCGGAAGGGTCCACCTGAAGCTGTGAGGAGGATTTTCTCTATCTCGTTGTTCTCTTCGCCAACGATAGATTGAAAGATGGCGGAGTGCTCGGAGTCGACAGGTAGGATAGCGGTGTGATGTTCTTGCACGAGACGGCATATCAGTTCGCCCGCCACGACGAGGGTCTCTTTGTTTGCGAGGGCGATGGTCTTGCCTGCTTTGATGGCTTGGATAGTGGGATATAGTCCGGCGTATCCGACCATGGCTGCGACAACGACATCGACAGAAGGCATGGTGACCATCTGTGCGATAGCATCGGTGCCGGCAAAGACCTTGATAGGCAGGTCGGCTAAGGCATCGCGCAGGGCTGGATAGTAGTTCTCGTCGGCAATACACACCATCTCGGGTCGGAACTCGCGTGCTTGCTGCACAAGGAGTTCGACGCTTCGGTTGGCTGAGATGGCATAGACGGCGAACTCGTCGGGATGCTGTCGCACCACATCGAGGGTCTGTGTGCCAATGGAGCCGGTGCTACCTAATATCGCTAATTGTTTCATTGTGTTAGAATACTATAACTTCCTCTGGGTCAACCGGTGTTCCGTTCTGCCAGAGTTCGAAGGAGAGGAGGTGTTTTTCGTTAGACATGAGTGCTATACTCTCGCCAGGTCGCACGTTATCACCTTGGTTCTTAAGCGCTTGCTGCATATCCTTATAGACGGATACATAGTCGCCATCGTGTTGGAGTACCATGACCCAATCGTGGTCGAAGGTGTAAGCGCAATAGACCACTGTGCCCGAGAGGACCGCCATGACGTTCTCGTTCTTGTTGGTATTCAGCGTGATAGCGTACTTCTGCGCCTGCCGATTGAACGGTTCCTCAATGGTGCCATGTGCAGGCGGGAAGAGGACTACCTTGCTTGTTGCGCTCGAAGGCGTGAGGAAGACGGATAGGTTATCTCGTTCCTTCGCCTCATATTGCGCAAGGAAATCGAGCATCACGGGCGATTGGTCCTCGAGAAGTGACTCTTTTTTCTGCAACACGAGCGAGTCGAGCGGTTGGACTGAATCGGGTATTACCTCGCCAGCAATAGCGGCTTGCATGGTGGCGATGTAGGCGGTCTGGATATGCATCTGGTTGGTCAGCGAATCGACTCGTTCGGTCTGCTCGATGAGCTTATGGCGAATGTCCTCGTTGTAGCCAGGGAGGTAGTTCTTGATAGGCGTAAACCAGATGAGTGCAGCGAAGAGCGCAAACGAGAGCAAGAAGAGGAAGAGTATCCAGAAGAATAGGCTACGGCGTGACAAGTGAGTGTGCCATGCCTCGTTGAGCGTGTTCTCGTTAAGGACTGACACACGATACTTGAATCGCATCTTCTGCAGATACCCTTTGTTCTTCATTGTCTTGTACCTATTTTATAATAGTGCAGCCCTCGCAAGGACGGAGTTGTTTGAAGAAGTCGTTGCCTTTATCGTCGACCAAGATGAAGGCAGGGAAGTCCTCTACCTCGATTTGCCAGATGGCTTCCATGCCGAGTTCAGGATACTCTAAGCACTTGATTGACTTGATGTTGTTCTGCGCCAAGATAGCAGCAGGACCGCCAATTGAGCCGAGGTAGAAGCCGCCGTACTTCTTGCAGGCGTCGGTGACCACTTGCGAGCGGTTACCTTTGGCGAGCATGATGAGGCTCCCCCCCTTGCTTTGGAACTCATCGACATAGGGGTCCATACGCCCAGCCGTGGTCGGTCCCATAGAGCCGCACGCCATGCCGGCAGGAGTCTTGGCTGGACCTGCGTAATAGATAGGGTGTTTCTTGAGATAGTCAGGGATATCCTCGCCAGCATCCAAGCGGGCTTTTATCTTGGCGTGAGCGATGTCACGACCCACGATGATGATTCCGTTAAGGCTCAGTCGGGTTGCCACTGGGTATTTCGACAGTTCCTTCAAGACATCTGCCATCGGCTGATTGAGGTCGATACGCACGGCATCGCCCTCGCCTGCAGCACGCAGTTCCTGAGGGATGAGGCTACCTGGGTTGTCGTCCATGCGCTCAATCCAGATACCATCTTTGTTGATTTTGCACTTGATGTTACGGTCGGCAGAGCAACTCACGCCAAGACCTATCGGGCAACTGGCGCCATGACGGGGCAGACGCACGACGCGTACATCGTGTGCCATGTATTTCCCGCCGAACTGAGCACCGAGACCAATCTTGTACGCCTCCTTAAGAAGCTTCTCTTCCAAGGCGACATCACGGAAGGCACGCCCAGACTCGTTGCCCGAGGTAGGCAGACTGTCGTAATAATGCGTCGACGCCAACTTGACCGTGAGTAGGTTCTTCTCCGCACTCGTGCCGCCGATGACAATAGCGATATGGTAAGGCGGGCAAGCCGCAGTACCGAGACTCTTCATCTTCTCGACGAGGAAAGGAATGAGCGTTCCCTCGTTTTGGATACGGGCTTTAGTCTCTTGATAGAGGTAGGTCTTGTTGGCAGAACCGCCACCTTTGGTCACGCAAAGGAAGCGATATTCCATGCCCTCGGTGGCTTCGAGGTCGATCTGCGCAGGCAAGTTGCACTTCGTGTTGACCTCTTCGTACATCGACAACGGTGCATTCTGCGAATAGCGGAGGTTCTCATGCGTATAGGTGAGGAACACGCCCTTCGACAATGCCTCCTCGTCGCAGTAACCAGTCCAGACCTGCTGACCCTTCTCGCCGTGGATGATGGCGGTACCGGTGTCTTGGCAAAGCGGCAACTGACCCTTCGCTGCGACCTCCGCATTGCGAAGGAATGTGAGGGCTACGTACCTATCGTTGGCACTTGCCTCTGGGTCTCTCAGAATCTTGGCGACCTGTTCATTGTGTGACCGGCGCAACAGGAACGACACATCCCGAAAAGCAGCGTTGGCCATGCGCGTTAGTCCCTCTTTCTCTACCTTTAATATCGGCTTACCTTCGAACTCGCTCACCGACACGAAGTCCTTCGTGAGCAAGTAATATTCCGTTTCATCTTCGCCGAGTTGGAACATCGGCTCGTACTTAAAATCCATGATATTTCGTATTATAATGTTATTAATCAGTCGTTTGTATGCAAGAAGTCTACTGCCGCCATGCGGACACATCACTCCTCGCTGCAAAGTTACGACTAATTATTGAGAGTATAAAGCCTTTTCTATATAAATGCTACCTACGGCGAAATGGCTGACTGCGGGGGCTCGTTCTAAAGGAAATTACGGGCAAATCTCGAGCGTATATCCAGACCATTACCGGAGCAGTACCGGAGCACTTTAGGGTTTCATGAGGTTTTGCAACGATTCTGCTCTGATTTTCAACAGTTTATAGACACTCAATCTTCTCGTAAATTGTGACCGAATTTAGTGGTAAACGACCTCATGTTTATCCTAAAAAAGGAACAACAATGCAGAAAAAACACATTTTTTTCGTGAGACTCTTGCAGGAATGAAAAGTTTGCAGTACCTTTGCAGCCGCTTACGAGAAAAAGCAATGACTTCGTAGCTCAGTTGGTAGAGCAACTGACTCTTAATCAGTGGGTCGAGGGTTCGAGCCCCTCCGGGGTCAC
>CAVJQD010000107.1:0-6689 GCA_963651555.1 uncultured Clostridium sp.
CCGTAATGCTTAATGTGATACGGACAATCTGTTACCACGAGGTCGACACTCTCGGTGGGCATCTCTTTCATGCCGACAAGGCAATCTTGGTTGTATAAGTTATCTATCTCCATATCTCCGTCAAAATAGTTCCAATTGTTGATATTTATTATTCTTGTTGTTATTGCAGGGTGTACCTGCTTGAAGTAGGTGTGGTTGTACAGGTCTATTCCGTCTTGCCACCCCCACTTATTTTCTTTGAGAAACTTTATCAGTCTGTTGTTCATAGTTTATTACTTTTGGTGCTTTTGTTTTAGCGTCCATGCTTGCGAGTAGCGTGGGCGATATACCTTTTGCGTCGTACACTCTTCGGTAACAATTCAACTCTCCGTCAAACCCCTCCCACACATTTCTCCAGCAACGAGTATTTTGGTTTCATGGTGTCCGCCCCCCCCTGCCGTTTGAGTTGGTGCAATTGCCGAGGGGTCGAACACTCTGCTATTTTGTGCAAGCGTGTTATCCCACTTACCACCGACTAACTGCGCCACTACTTTTATCGTCTTATCGGTAGGTGCGAGCGCACTATTGGCTCTCAGAGCCGCTGCTACCTCGCTGCCGTCTTTCGGCTTGAAGATAAACCCCGTGCCTTTCGCTTCATGCCGAGCGTTATGCTCAGCAAATCCATTGAGGCACCGTTCAGAGAGATAGAACTCGTTAGGTACATTATCCTCCAACACATCTCGCAGGCACTTTGTGAGTTTGATTTTGTCAGGGAAATAGTAGGTGGTATCGCAGTCACGAATGGAAACCATAAATACACGCTCACGATTTTGTGGCACTCCGTAGTCCTTGGCGTTGAGTACTTGCGTGAAGTTGGTATAACCATATCGCTCCAGTAGCAACTGCCACGAATTGAATAGCCCTATAAATTTCTCGGACACCAGTGCCGCTACATTCTCGAATACAAGATACTTCGGTCGCTTGGCTGCAATGGCTCTCTCACACTCCCATAGTAGGCTCGAACGCGTGCCGCTGCCTTTCTCGCCACCTCGCTGCAACCCTGCTATGGAGAAATCCTGACACGGGCTGCTATAGGTGAATAGGTCAAAGTCTGGCACCTCGCTCCAATCTGTCTTGGAAATGTCGCCATAATTGCGGTCAGCGAATTGAGGGTACACGGCATCGTGTGCGGCGATGGCGTACTTATCTATCTCCGACCACCCTACAAGGTCGTAATCTACTCCTATGCGGTCGAGCGCCATGCACTGACTATCGTAACCGCTGAACGCTGTGAATACTCGTATCATAGTTTCGGAATGATTAAACCAATTATCTCATCGAGTGCTTCCTCTATCGAGTAGTGGTCGTTAGTAATAAGCGATATGTTCTTGCGCATATTGAAGCAGCGGCAGTAGTACTTGTTAGGCATTGTCAGCGTTGTCTGCGTCCACACATCGAACCCCTTGTCGCCAAGGTAGTTCAGTAGGTCGTGATAGAACGGAGCAGGTATACCCCTGTCCTCAAGTATCGAGGTCGGCATGATGATATGCCCGTCGCCACTAATATCGTAGGCAAAGTCGCATGGGCGGTTGAACCCTTTCTCGCAGAGTGCCTTTGCCAAATCTTTTGGTACAAATAGTTTGCGGTTCATAGTTTTAGAAATTAAATGATTGTTGTTGCGCTGAAAAACGTTTGTTGCGTTGTTGCGAAATGGCTTGCCGTATGGCGGCAATCGCTTGTTCACGAGAGAGTAGGCTCTCTTCGTACTCTTTAAGTTCCACCTCGTTCGTGGCAATGTAGTAACCCTCGCTTGTTGCCATAAGGCACTCGACTAATCCGTTCAGACGGATGTAGTTGATTATTTTTCGCAAACGTGGCTCGGCAAGGTTATACCCTGCTGCTCTCATCTTGGCGCAAATCTTGGCGTTGGCGATGGCGTTCGCCCGTCCGACTTTTGAGCGCAGCCCTGCTACCACAATGGGTAGCAAGGTGTTGCTCTCGTAGTCGTTGAGTTGAGCCGTTTCTTTTTCAAATCCTTGTATCATATTTAGTTATACCAATCACTTGTTATTTGATTCATCTCTCTGTTGTAACGAATGACAGACTCTTCGTCAGCGTCTTCTTCGCCAGCCCTCTCTTCTTCGTAAGCGACGGCTGTATCGATAGCGTCTTCCAATACCGCAATGCATTGCTTGCGGTTCAGGTCGAACGTTAGCAGACACTCGTCATCGCTCATTGCCCTTACCTCTTCGAGAAGAGTTTCGCCCTCGTCAGAACTTGTTATCATTGCTATGTCGTTATCGACGAAGAACTTACAGCATGTGCTGTGGTCATCACGCATATAGTAGTCGTCTTTGTTACACCACAGCCCTGTGTCGTCCCCCTTGACATCGAGCAGGCGGAACTTATTCTTTGCTTTCGCTACCTCTTCGGGGTTTGCTTTCTCCCACTCCTTAAAGGCGGCTACATTGTCATACTCTTTGCGGTAGTCGTAGTCGCTAACTAACTTGCCGCAATCAAAGTCCATCTGCATATCGAGTATGCCTTGGTACTCGTTGTTCGTGTTGCCGCTCGAGAACACAACACAGAGCGGCACGCCATAGTAACGCTTTACTTCGTTTTTTGTAAGCCTATCGAGTTGGGTTCGCCAACTCGAGTAAGTAACTTCTTTTACTTTAATTCCCATAGTTCTTTTTGTTTTTAAGTGATTGATAAATATCAGCCTGCATAGCACGCAACTCTGCAAGTTGACTAAAAAACTCATCTAACTCCGACGGCTCGCTGTGCTTGCGCTGCCAGCAGGCATAGTCGTAGTCAATGTCATTCGGTAGGTTATCTATACCTCTTGCTGCTTCTCTTTCTTGCATAAAAAGTTCTTTCATTTTACCCATAGCGTTTAAGATTTAGTGGTTAAACATTTCATTAGTTTGTCAAGTTTCTTTACGGTTACGCTTCTGAAAGTGTGGCGGTGTTTCTCTGCGTCGATATACACCACCTCGCTCTCGTTGAAGTTTACTGTAATCTCTCCGCCATCGGCGGCTGCCATCGTACCAACCATTCCGTTGTCGGTATTATACAGGCTCATGTAATTTGCTAAATACTCCATAGTTCATTTAAGTGTTAAGTCGTGAAACGATACTCTCATGCCCCCTACCTCGGGGGTTGTTGTGCAGGTGGCTTTACCTTTCGCTGCTTTGCGTCGGAACTTTTCTTCCAACGCTTTCATTCTCTCAAGGTTATTAATTGCTCTCCTGCGTTCAATTGCGTTTTGTGTGTAGCCGCCACTTGGGTTGCTACTACTCAAACCTGCTGCCGCCATTAGGCGGTCAACTCCACGGAACGAATTTGTTTTATCTTGTTCCATACTTGTTTTGCGTTAATCTTTTTTGTTAAACATTTTTGCAATAGATAAATGCTCGGGGCATGGTGTTGCTTTCGCTGCCCATTGCTCACGCTCTTGGGCTTTCGCCTCTTGTCGCTCCTGTTCCATTAGGTCTGCTCTCACTTTCAGGAAAGCCTGCAGAGCAGTGAAGAACTTTTGTGCGTTGAAGCGTGAAGCGAAATCTCCGAATTTACCTTTCTCGAAGTCCACAAGGAAGAGCATTATCTCTCTTACTCGTAGGTAAGGGTAGTCTTTCATCACGAGCGAAGCAACGTGCGTTACTACCTTTGTGCCATCGAAAGTGAAGTCGAACCCACACATTCCGAACGTGTATGCGAGTTGCATTTTTAGCCATTCGAGTGTGCAGCCATCGCCATACACCTCCGACACTCTTTGGAGTTGTGGATTAGACACCTCGTTTTTGATACTTTTAAGGCGATTTGTGGCAATATCTTCCTGCTCCTCGATAGAATACTTGTCAAGAAACTTTTGAACCGCCTGCGGTGTTTGTAAGAACGCTGGCGAAGATGCTCGCATAGTCATCTCGGAGTCGCTCGGTCGCAGTTTTATAACCGCTCCGACTTGTTTTGGTGTTTGCATTGTCGTTTTGTTTAAGTTCGTATAAACCTTTCCAATCATTAGCAATGCTCTGCTCTACTATCTGCATAGCAAGTTGAGCATCGCCTTTCGATAGCGAATAGAGTTGGCGGTATGCGCTCTCTTCCGCTGCGCTACAAGAGTAGCACTCCCTGCGTGCGCTCTTGTACTCTTTCCATTTACCCCATGCTTCGTTAAGCGAAGCATATGGAGTCGATACCGATACAACCTCAGGAGTAATTATCTCGTTCTCACTTTCTTTTTTATCTTTTTCTTTATTGTTTTCTGTAAAGAAAACATCAGTATCAGTATCAGTATCAGTATCAGTATAGGTTTGTTTTGTTTTCATTTGCTTTTCAAAAAAAGCATTTGGTTTTTCCAAAAGCAAATGATTTTTTTTCGGTCGACCGCCAAGTCGTCCTGCTTCTCTACGCTTCTCGCAGATTTCTTCGTACTTGCTATTGTTCTCTATGATACTTTGTTTGAAGAAATTGAAAACTATCATAACCTCGGGGTCGAGGTTGTTGAGCGGCTCGTCAAGCACGAACAAGTACAACGCTCGTAGCAACTGACCGAGTTGCTCATCACGCAGGTGCGCTATCAGAGGGTAGCGGTCGGAGTACATAATGAATGATTTCTTTTTACTCATAGCCAATAAGTTTAGGTTCGTAATAATTTTCAAATGCTTCCCACGCAAGGTCGTCGGGAGTTGGTAGTGTAATGCCAAAGAAACTTGCAGCGTGCGCCTGCACTTGGTCAAGGAACTCTTTGAACTGCTCCGTTGTCAGTTTGCTTGTCCGCAAAACTTTATAGAACTGCTCGCCACGAACCTCGCCAATGCTACGCAGGAACTTACCCACATAGTAGTCGTAGATATCATCGCGTGTTGTGCCAATCTCGTTGGCAATACAAGCAAACCACAACCACATAAGGCGGTTCTGATTTATGCTACGCTTACTTGCACGCTTACTGACTACCAAGTCATAACTACCGTTAGGTAGCAACGCCACACGAGATTGTAGCGTCGCCACCAAGCGGCCGAGAGATACAGCACCTTGCTGCTTCTCGAATGTTAAGCGTATCTTACCCATCAGATTTTGATTTTATCGTGGGCTAATAGGTCGTTGAATACAGACTTCAAATCGAGGTCGTCGATAGTGCGTGCGCCCGTTCCTTTTGAGTAGTACTCGAATGCTCTTTGGTTACCTGCAAGGTAGTCCTTTGCAATCTTACATTGCTCTGCAGCCGTAGGGAAACCTTTACTATCTGCGCTGTCTGCTTCCGTTGGCAAGTCCTCGCCTGCGTAGATGTACAATCCTAAGCCATGGCGCGCGCACGCTTTTGTAAGCGAGCGTTGAATTGCCTTATTGACATCAGTCGAGGTGACCTTGTCGGCAGGAATTGAGTTGTTCCTGTAGTCCATCACGGGCAGGTACTCGATATGTTCTATGCCGTTGATGGTTACGCCTGTCTTAACCCAACAAGTGCGACCATCAGTGTGGTAAAACATACCTAAAGCATTTTCATAGATAGTATAGAAAGCCTCGGGGTACTTTTGTTTTACCTCTTGCCATGCCCACGCCCATGATAGGTAAGTGAGCCCGTTCTTTTTCTCCGTGTGAGCATTGCAGTTCACAGCATTGAGTGTTTCAAATACACTCTTTTTTGTTGTTTCTCCCATAGTGTTTTTTTGTTTTAGGGGTTAATAAATTTGTTTTGATTTTGGTACAAAGCATGGGGCAGGTCTTGCGAACCTCCCCAAGTTATCTTTTACTTGCTTTGTTTCTTTGGCGTTTGCATTTGCGCCAACTTGCGAAGCGCAGCGTGCTTCGCTTTGTTCTCATCTACCAACTGCTTGCGTAGGTATCTGTTCTCCTCCACAAGGCAGCGATAGTCCTGCGTTTTGATTAGTTTGAATCCGAACATAGTTACTTTATTTTTGTTATTAAAACTTCCTTTTCGTTCTCCGCCACACGGAATGTGTTGATTGTCCATCGGTGTTCCGTCAGGTTGTGCAGTCGATAGACCGTTGTGCTTAAATTGTTGTATGTGAACTTGCTATCGTCGAACACATACGGAACTCCCTCGCTCATCGCGAGCAAGGTCGCAGGCAAATCGGGTTTCATTACCCATCGAAATCGTTTCGTTCTCATTGCTTTTTGATTTAGTAAATTAGAATTGTGCTGCAAAGATACAAATTTGTTTTGAAACAAACAAATTTTTTCGTACTTTTGCAGCGAAAAAGTTTAATTTTTTTTCTATGATAGGTATCAATCGTGAGTTATTGTGGTACGAAACGCTCAAGCCTGCTTGGTATAAAGCCGTGGGATTGAGTGAGAAGCGTGCCACGAAACTCAAAAAGAACTTACATAGTGGTACGATACAACCTGCCACGATAGATAAGTACCTCCGTATGCTCGGTTACAAGCAGGTGCGCCCTGCTATCATCGAGCCTGCTGTGTATCGTTGTCCGCTCGGTTACAACTGCTCCGAGCAGGTGGCTCTCAATGATGCCATCAACAGTGCTGCTTGGCGCACGCTCGATAAAAACATTAGAGTAAACATTTCGTTTAAGTTTCATCGCCACAAGCCACTCAAAGAGAGTAACATAGAGCAGGCTCTTGTGCAACTTGGCTACACCAAAGTACAGCCTCGTTACATTATGCCTGCCGTGTGGGAGAAACCCAGCGCAGTTTCTCCCAGAGCATACACCAAGCAAGACCTGCTTGAT
>CAVJQD010000108.1:0-6668 GCA_963651555.1 uncultured Clostridium sp.
ATGGTTGGCTTGAACGAAGGAGCAATGCGAGCATTGTGACTGAGTGAAAGTCAAACAGATACAAATAAAAACCACAAAGCGCTCAAAAAGTGGAGAAACATCCAAATAAGTAACAAAATAACGAAACGTGGAATTTTTAGAACATCCCTAAAATATTTTAGAGTGCCAAGAAAGAAAGGTCGATGTCGTCTGCGACGTTGGCCGTAAGATAGTAGGGATTGTCTACATGGTCTTGCATAGTATCGACAATGACATATTTGACGTTCTTGAAAGTCATTACATTGCGGCTGTGGGCGTGGCCCGATAGATATAGTTCGACGCCATACTGAGCAAACAATTGCGTTACCTCGTAGGTTTCCTCCATCGAGAAATTACTTGTGTGACCCTGTGAGGCGTCTCTCTTAAACATGTGGGTATGGGTAAAGAGGACGATGTGTCGAAAATCGTTGTTCTCGAGGAGGGTATCCATGGTATTCTTGAACCAATTTAGTTGGAGGCGTCCGAATGTGCCGTCACTGGAATCGAGGCTGATGTAAAGGTCTTTGGCGTTGGGAGTCTGGACGGTGAAATAATATGTGGAGGTGTGCCAATTGCTGATGTATTCATCCCATTGTCCGAAATAGAGGTCGTGGTTACCAGGTGTACCGAAGAGAGGTTGGTTGTATTTCTGCGTTTGGTCATCGTAAGCAATGGCCTGCATAAACCGTGGGAAGTTGTGTTGGGCGTTAATCATATCTCCGAGGATGAGCCCTACTTGGCAGAGCGAATCATTGCGCATGATGGTAGTCCACTTCTTGATGTTTCGTGCGGTGGAGTCAACGTGGAGGTCGGTACATACATAGACCACATAACTATCGTTGGGTACGACAATGTTTTTGTAGTGAGCCGAGTCGTTGTAGGCTTGTGAGGTAGTGAATCGTTCGTCGGAGCGAGGACTTTGCCCGTAGAACATGCCGACCATGTCCAGATTTGGGTTACAACTTGCGAGGAGCAAGAGAGGAAGGATGTATATAAATGCCCTTTTCATCGTATCATTTGTTTCGTTTTTGTGATTGTATTACTTATTTTGTCCGAGCGCAAAAGCGAGGCCTACGAAAGCATGTATGCCATAGAAACTGGCGTCTAAGTGGAACATACCGGTAGGCTTACACTCGACGCCCATGTTTAGCCTTATATTACTATTGAGGTCGACTCGACTGTTTATCATGAAGAGAGGTTGGAAGAATCGTTCCATTTGGTAGTTGTCGTAGTTGGCAATCGCAAAACTTAAGTTCCAGGGACTCGTCTGCGGTCTTACAAAGACCTCGACGCCATAGAGGACGGTAGGTTCAAAAGCGATGCTGCTTTCGGTGTGCCAGTCGACATCCATGTCTTCGATTAGGCGGCCTGCGATACCCAGTTGGAGTGAGATATAGTCCATCCTGTAACCAAATGAGAAGCCGCCTGTGAAGTCGTGTATTCGATTCCGTACGACGGCACGGTAGAGGAGTTTTGTTTCGAGGAAGATTTCGCCTACATTGACCGGAAACTTTGGTCTCATGTCAAGGGAGAAGGTGTAGATATTAGCGATGTTGAGTTGGGCGAGAGCGTCCATTTCAAAGTAGGTGTTGATAGGAAGCGAGGCTGCAACATCGACCCACGCATAGTGGTTCCAAGTATAATTATAACCGTAGCCTATGTTGGCTCCCAGACGTATTGGTTGCTGCTCAGCGTTTAGATTTTGTCCAGCAAGGAACATCAAAGACAGCAACAAGAGTACTTTATGTTTCATGATAGGTGAATTTATGCGACAAAGGTAATGTGTTTTTCGAACAAAAACAAGTAATCGCCCTATTCATCGGTTGTTTTCGGCAAAAAGTTGCCTATTTCACCATAAATTGTCTACGCATTCATCGGATGTTTTGAATGGGGACAGCGTTGTGCGTGGAATGAAATTGACTTAAATGTTAATGTAAGGTAGTATTTTTGTCTTTTTGAGGTGATTCGAAGGTGATTCGAAGGTGGTTCGAAGTTGGTTCGAAAATTCTCTTGACCTATTCTTAAATTAATTTTAAGTAGTTAACTGGTTCTAACCCGACTCTAACCCGACTCTAACCCGACTCTTACCCGACTCTTACCTGATTCTTACCTGATTCTTACCTGATTCTTACTCAGAACTACCTCAGAACTATAAGAGAACTACTAAGGATTTTATAGACCGCTTATCCACGAATAACGTTTTTAACGCCTTTGACTTGTCCGATTTTCTTTTGAATCTGCTCCAATTGATTGATGTCGCTGACGAGGATGGTTAGTTGTCCTTCGAAGAGTCCATCGTGTGAATCGATAGAGATGGCTCGGAGTGCCATGCCTGCCTCTTTATTGATGATTGAGGTGATGTTGGTGACGATGCCGATATCATCGTTGCCCACGACACGGAGCGTGATAGGATATTGTTGTCCGACGGCTTTCCCACTCCATCGGGCAGGCACGATGCGGTAAGGGAAGCGTTCTTTCATCTGTTCGGCATTAGGGCAGTTGCGTCGGTGAATCTTGATGCCATTGGTGACGCTGACAAACCCAAAGATTTCGTCACCGAAGATAGGGTTGCAGCACTTGGCGAGTTTGTAGTCGATGTTTTTAAGGTCACGGTCAATGACCAACTCGTCTCGTGCGGTGTTCTCGGTCTGCGGTGGCATAGCGGTGAAGTTCTCCGCCGATACGACAGCAGCGGGGTCTTGCATAGTGTCGACTCGTTCGAGTTCGAGATAGGACTCTTTGATGTCTAAGATGTCGACCGAGCCTTGTGCGAGTGCCTGATAGAAATTGGTGACGGCTTTGAAGCCAAGTTTCTTAGCCAATCGCCCTACCCGACTCTCGTCGTAATCGAGTTTCCAGTTGCGGAAACGACGTTCGAGCAGTTCTTTACCCTCGGCAGCATCCTTATTATCCAGTTCTTTGAGCATCTGCCGAACCTTGTTACGAGCCTTCGGGGTGCATACGATCTGGAGCCATGCTTGCGAGGGTTTCTGTTGTGGTGAGGTGAGAATCTCGATCTGGTCGCCATTACGCAGGACATATTTGATAGGCACATTGCGTCCATTGATTTTGCCGCCGACACAGTGGCTGCCGAGCGAGGTATGGATGGCAAAGGCAAAGTCGAGAATGGTAGCGCCTTTGGGCAGTTTGTATAGGTCGCCGTTGGGTGTGAAGACAAAGACCTCTTGCTCGTAGAAATTGAGTTGGAAGTCGTTGATGGCGTCTTTAGTCTCAACATTAGGGTTCTCGAGAATCTCTCGAACGCCTTTGAGGAACTCGTCCATGCCGGATTCGGCTTTGATGCCTTTGTATTTCCAGTGTGCAGCGACACCTTTCTCTGCAATCTCGTCCATGCGTCGAGTACGTATCTGCACCTCGACCCATTTGTTTTCAGGTCCTAAGACGGTAGTATGTAGGCTCTCGTAGCCATTGGACTTAGGGATAGAGAGCCAGTCACGGAGTCGTTTGGGGTTAGGCTGATACATGTCGGCGATGATGGAATAGACCTGCCAGCACTCGGCTTTCTCTTTCTCGGGAGCGGAGTCGAGTATGATACGTATTGCGAAGAGGTCGTAGATATGGTCGACCGTGGTATTCTGCTTCTGCATCTTTTTGTAGATGGAGTGGATGGACTTGGTTCGACCTTTGATGGTGAACTTATATCCCATGCCCTCGAGCTTCTCTTTGAGCGGTGCGATGAAAGCAGCGATGTAGGCATCACGGTGACGCTTTGTCTCGTTGAGCGTGTGTGCGATGTCTTTGTAAGTGGCATAGTCGGTGTATTTGAGTGAGAGGTCCTCTAACTCTGTCTTGACGGCATAGAGACCGAGTCGGTGAGCAAGTGGAGCGTAGAGAAAATCGGTCTCTCGAGCGATGCCTCGTCGATATTCGGAATCGGGGAGTGCATTGATCTTGCGCATCAAGGCGAGTCGGTCGGCGATGATGATAAGCACGACTCGGACGTCTTGTGCGAGTGAGAGGAGGAGTTTGCGGAAGTTCTCGGTCTCGAGCGCGTTATTGTTCTTTTTGTAGAGTTCGTCAACCCGATGGAGTCCTTCGACGATGGCGATGACTTGTTCGTCATAGATACCTTTGAGCGTGTCGGGTTCAACATTACGGAGAAGCACGCCTAAGACGGAGACTTTGCTCAGTCCCATCTCGGCGACGACGATATCGATGACTCGTGCGAGGTCTTGCTTGGTTTGTTCGGAGAGTTGTAGTGACAAGAGATGCTGCTCCTCGTTGGGAGCGAAAGAGACATGATATTGCTCTTTGAGTGTACGAAGTAGGTTCTCCATAGGGGTGATGATTAGTGTGGGCAAAAGTACGGTAAATTTTTGAATGGACAAAATGAGGAATGACACAGGACCGCACGAAGAGCTGAAGGACGCAAGACCGCTGCGTTAAATGACTTTTGAGCGGACGCCTGCGGCGTATTGACACGAATGTATCATAAAGCACTGATTGTGAAACAGTTTAAGTTTTAAGAGATGGTATGGAATACCGTCTCTACGAGTGGAGACATGGCGCAGTATGGTCGGATGGGTCTTACATCGTAGTACCCGCGGACGAGGGCGTCCGCGTCCCCAACGTGGTTGCTTTTGCGGATTAAAGTATCGTACCCTATTTTAAGGGTTGGGTAATTCAAATAATTGATGTAATTTTGCAGGCGGTAACGAGGGGGGAGAACATGAAACAGATATGAGTAAGTATAACTGAACCTGCAAACAAACTACTATCGAACTCGTGTGATAGGTAATAGGACTCGTGTGGTTTGTAAAACCGGATATACCTCGTGTGGATTGAAGGAACTGGATATATAAAGGATATACAAAGATAAAAACAGAAAAGGACGATAACAGGCGGTAGGACCGCAAGACATATAGAATAAGCGTTATAAGCAGAACTTGATTTTTCTGGAAACTTCGACACTTTCTTAGGAAAACAAAAATGTATTCAAGCACAAGCCTATTGACGCTCACGCTTTTCGGCGTGGGCTTTTGTGCAGCTATTTGAATACATTTAGGTAGTCGAAGACCTCAGAAAAATCAAATGAAGCGAACGAAAGTTCACGCTTTCTTTGTGTTTGTCAGTATCTATCTTTTCGAGTGAAAATAGAAAAGACTATGCTATTCAATTCGTTTGAGTTTGCCGTGTTTCTGCCGATAGTGTTTCTGCTGTATTGGTTTGTGTTCGACTATGCGATGCGGCGATGCCGGCATCAGGTATTGTGGCAGAACTTGTTCGTGGTGGCAGCAAGTTATGTGTTCTACGGTTGGTGGAACTGGCGTTTCCTGCTATTGATTGCGTTCACCACCCTATGTTCGTTTGCGAGTGGCATCGGGATTGAGAAGGCAACGGGCAGAGGCAAGCGGGCAGTGATGGTGACGAACATCGTTATCAACCTGTTAATCTTAGGTTTATATAAGTACTATGACTTCTTTGTGGAGTCGTTTGTGCAGATGTTTGGTGTGGATGGCGAACCGCTATTGCTGCATTTGATACTGCCAGTGGGTATCAGTTTCTACACGTTTCAAGCGTTGTCGTATTCGATTGATGTCTATCGAGGTAAGGTGGAGGCGACGCACAATATTGCGGCATTTGCGGCATTCATCAGTTTCTTTCCGTTGTTGGTGGCGGGTCCTATTGAGCGTGCGACGAACCTCTTGCCGCAGTTTCAGCAGAAGCGTCGCTTCGACTATTCGCAGGCGGTTGACGGTATGCGGCAGATACTGTGGGGTTTGTTCAAGAAGATTGTGGTGGCAGACAACTGTGCGACTTATGTGGATGCGGTGTGGGCGGACTATGGAGCGCAGTCGGGCAGTACGTTGGTGCTAGCGGCGGTGCTGTTCTCGATACAGATCTATGGTGACTTCTCGGGTTATTCGGATATTGCTTTGGGGACATCGAAACTGTTTGGCATTCAGGCGATGCGCAACTTCAATGTACCGTATTTCTCTCGTGACATCGCAGAGTTTTGGCGTCGTTGGCATATCTCGTTGACGACATGGTTCAGGGATTATGTGTATATCCCGTTGGGTGGTTCACGACCGGTGGTGCCGGAGTCAGTGCAGCATCCGAAAGCGTATAAGAAAGCCATGATAATCCGCAACACCTTTGTAATCTTTCTGTTATCGGGTTTCTGGCATGGTGCTAATTGGACTTTTGTGCTGTGGGGAGCGTATCATGCATTGCTTTTCATGCCATTGATACTGCTCGGTCGCAATAGGAGGTATCGAGATACGGTGGCAGAGGGTCGTGTTTTGCCGAACTTGCGCGAGGTGGGACAGATGGTGTGGACCTTTGCTTTGGCTGCGGTGGGATGGGTGATATTTAGAGCAGAAGATATCAATAGTGCCTTTCAATATTTGACAGCCATTCCACAACGTTCGCTTCTTAGTGTGCCTTGGTTGATGAATAGAGAGTTTTATGTTCCATTGATGGTGTCAATACTGCTATTATTCGTTGTTGAATGGCGTAATCGTGCAAACGGAGGCACTTTGACTATGCGAGGAATACAGCGGAAACCAATACGTTGGGCAATATATCTTGCTATCATTTTTATGATTGCAGTGTTTGGAGATTTTGAACAAGAGCAATTTATCTATTTCCAATTTTAGTATGAAAAAGTTCTTATTGAATGTTGTCGT
>CAVJQD010000109.1:0-3598 GCA_963651555.1 uncultured Clostridium sp.
ATGTAGAGGTGTTATCTTCCGTAAGGGTGATACGCCTCAAGCCTATGCAGCGATAGCATCCTACAAAAAACAGATAGGAGATGGCTTGCACATTGCTGCCAATTCCGCACTAGAACTGCATGGTTATATGCATTATATCTGAACAATCAAGGCCACCCAACAATGCGTTAGGCAGCCTCGATTATGTTTATTGTTCTTGAGATTTAGGATATTATCTCTGAGAGTGGGCGGTAAAAAACAACATTTTTCGTTATTTGTCCACTTGCTGATTGGGCAATATTTTGAAATTGCCGGGAATAATTGGAACAAATCTATAAATTTTGCGCTGATATTCTTCATTATTCATATGCACCCTAATCTCTTTTACAGTTCGGCACTATTCAGGAAATCATAGACATTAATCCATTCCACACCATTTTCATCCATGTGATGCATTACCAAATCTTCGGTTATAATTATTTTACGGAAAGAGTCGTCAATTTTTAGTAGGCTAACTTTCTCTTGTTGTTGTTTCTCCAATGTAGGCAATCGATAAGCCGACTGAACATACACACGTTCGAAGCCTCTATTACAAACGAAATCCACTTCCAGTTGTCTCCGGCGATATATTCCGTTCTCGTCAATTTCTCGAGCATTAACGACACCAACATCCACCATATAACCACGCACACGGAGTTCGTTGTAGATAAGATTCTCCATTAGATGCGTCTGTTCGACCTGACGAAATCCCAGACGCGCATTTCGCAGTCCCAAGTCCTCGAAATAATATTTTTGAGGCGTATCGATGTACTTTCTTCCCTTGATGTCGTAACGCATGCAATGGGTGATGATAAAAGAGTCTTCAAGCATTTCTAAGTACTCTTTTATGGTATTTTTGTGTACTTTTTCTCCCTTTGCACTTTGGAATGTATTTGCTATTTTCGATGGGTTGGTCAATCCTCCGATACACGATGCCACAACATCAAGTAATTCGTCCATCACCTCTACACCACGTATCTTATATCGCTCTTTGATGTCCGTCAGATAAGTCTTTTCAAAAAGTCCCTTCAGATAATTCATCTTCTTCTGCTCGTCGGGTTCCGTACAGACGTATGGAAGTCCGCCGTAAGTGAGATATTCCTTAAGAACTTGTGATGATTCTTTGTTGGGGTGCGCAGAGCGATATTCCGCAAATGTCAGTGGAGTAATATGAATTTCCTCCCCTCTTCCTCTGAATTCGGTTATTACATCTTTCGACAAGAAGCGTGAATTAGATCCCGTTACATACACATCGGCATTTTTGATGCTAAGATACGAGTTGAGTACATCTTCAAACTCAGGCACAAGTTGTATCTCATCAAGCAGGATATAAAACATTTTCCCGTCCGTCATCTGCTGGTCAATAAAATCCATCAGAGCATCTGGTTCGCGGTATTTCTTGTTCCTTCGGTTTTCAAGGTCGAGTTCTATGATATGATCCTCTTTTACTCCCTGTAGCAAAAGAAAATTGCGAAAAAGTACTCTGAGCAGATACGATTTTCCAGAGCGTCGTATTCCGGTAACCACCTTTATCAGCCCATTATGCCTACTTGCAGCGAGTCTCTTCAAATATATTTCACGTTGTATTTCCATATACTTAGCGCACTTTTGTGGTCATTTGACCAGTTTTGTGCTGCAAAAGTATGATTTTTTCATGAATTATGCAAGTTTTTTAGTTGGGCATTGAACAATCAAGGCCACCCAACGAATCCGTTAGGCAGCCTTTTTTTTCTTTGTTACTCGGTGTTTAGACAGTTCTATTGTCGGTCGTTTTCGCGCCAATGCAGCACAAAATACCAATCTTGGCTGTAGGTGTTGGCAAACGAGTACAACGGATAGACGCTGCTTTTGATGTGCGTTATTTGCATGTGCTTGTTGCACGGACTGGCCAAATCGTACAGTTGTTTGACCCTCTCCCAAGCGGATTTTTCGTCGCGTTCTTGGAAGCGGATAATCGTGTCGCGGTACGACTTATCGCCGTGCTGGCGCAGTTGTACGCTGTAGTTGATTAGCTGTTTGGCAGCAGTCACCAGTGGGTGATTCTGCATCACTTCGTCGATTGTTTTGATCATGATTTTGATGTTTTAAGTTGTTACGATTAAGCCATTGCGGCTGATAATTTCTTGAACTGTTTGCGCTGATTTGTCAGCAGTTGCACGATAGAATCGTACTGTTCTGGCACCTGATTGCATGCTGCGCGGACTTGTTTGATGTCGCCCTGTGGCAGACCGATTTCGATGGTCGCGAGGCGATGATTCTGCTTGTCGCGGCACGACAGAATCAGCGAGTCTTTTCGTTCGTAATAGCGGTTGCTGTAGACGCAGTGGTGCATCATTTGCCCCTCTTCGTAGAACGACTGCACCGTCGGCAAAACTGCTATGTTGAACTGCTGATTTGTGAGATTTAGCGACAGAAACGGCGTTATTCTTTTGGCATAATCTTCCTCCGCCAAAGCGATGCGTTTCTTTTCCTGCTCGTATTTTGCTTTTTCGAGCGCCTTGCGTATCGCCTCGTTGGTCTTTGCGTGGGCTGCTGCCAGATCATCTGGACAGACATAATGCGCGTTGTGGATATCTTTTCCAAGGCGGATCAGTTGCTGCAGATAGTCGATGTAATCGCTGACATCGGTTGGCTGATAGTGGTTGCGCAGACAGATTTTGAGCGCAGGCCAAAGCGCGTTCATCGTTCGCTCCTCTAGGCGATACGCCAGCTCGTGCATGCCAGCTTTCCAGATGGTCTCAAAGCGTGAGTCGCTGAAGAGTTTGCAGATGGTTGCTGCCGATGGAAAATCTTCGTCGTTTAGCGTGTTCAAGCCGACCAACTTCGCTTTTTTGCTGAATCGCCGTGCACGCAAGTTTGCCCAAGCATGCACATCGTAGGGCGTGTATGGCCACGGCTGATTGAGTTGACGCAGTTCAATCGCGGTGTCGTATCGCCATTGGTCGTGATAGGCACTGAACGAGGTGCGCATGCGGGCGCAGACGGAGCGCTGACCATCATCAGCAATGAAAACACGGAAGATCTCGATTGGCTCCAGACGTACTGCTCTGCCCTTCCGAAAATAGGTACGGAGCAGATAGTAGCGCAGTATTTGGAAGCCTTTTGCGCTGTCAATCGCCATGATGTAGTAGGCTTGTTTGTTCGACCATTTGCGGTTGTCCAATGGCTTGAGCCGCTTTCCGCAATGTGGGCAGACGACTTCGCCTTTGCGGTTAAGTTTTGGCTTTTCGATCAGTTCGCCGCAATCGCCGCAGATGAGCGTCTTTTGCTTGTTCTGGAACGCGATATGCTCACAGGCGCGGTTGTAGACCTCAACAAAGTGCCGTTGCTCAATTGTGCGAAGAGAGCCGTTGACGTCAACGACCCTCTTCTGGAATGCTGTTCTCGGTTTCATGGCTCTTCAAATAATGATGGTTGTTCATTTTGTGATTTTTTACTTGCCGAAGTTGGCGTGCTTTTAGGTTTGAGCGCCTCCATCTGCTGGCGGATAATGCGTTCGCGCGCCTCGCGTTTGCACTCGGCAATCTCTTCGTCGGACAGCTGCACTTCGTGGTTGAGCACGATTTGACATTGCGGGCGC
>CAVJQD010000109.1:4505-6626 GCA_963651555.1 uncultured Clostridium sp.
CGTACGTTTGAGAAGAAGTCCATATCGGCCTTTTCTGAACCAACGCAGCCAATCTCTTCGCCCACGAAGAAGGCGCATTTAAGCACCTTCTGTGTTGTGAGCAGATTCAGCGCGACCCAAATGCCGTTTTTGTCGTCGGCGCCGATGCCGGTCTGCTTCATGGCTTTGCGGTCGATTCCGAACAAGAGATCATCGTGAACGACAATCTCTTTGTTGTTGTTTTTCTTGTGGACCTCGTCCATGTGCGCCACCACGCAAGGATAGGTTTTGTCCTCACCTTTGGTGATGTAGATGTTGCCGGTCTTATCTTTTACAGCGACACCTAGTTGGTTCTTTTTGCAATAATCCATGATGAACTTTTGCATTGCTTTCTCTTGTCCGCTGGGACTTGAGATTTTGTAAAGATTTTCGAGTAGTTTCATTTTAGATGTAGAGTTTATTGGCGTTTAACATCGCTTGGAAGTGTTTGTTGGGTTTGCCTTTGTGCAGCATCTCGCGCAGGACCGATTGTCCTTGATATTGTGCAAAGCCTTTTTTGTTGAGATAGAATGAGCCAAAGTCGTTGATAACGAAGTAGGTTCGTGTGCATTTTTCGCACAAGCCGTAGGAGTTGTGTACTTTGCCACAGACTGGGCAGATGTTGTTCAGTCGGTCGGCACTGCCACAGGTGTTGCGGCAATTTGCGATTTGCGTGTTTTGCGCTATCTCGTGATTGGAGATGTAGATTTTTTCGTTGTGGTAGCAGATGATGTGGAAGGTGTCCATGTACGGAACGCCGCGTTTGTGCCATTTCAGCTGAGGCACGTTGATGTGCAGACGAAGGTTTAAAAGCTGACCTTTGTCGAGCATATCGCCCTCGATTTCTATCTCCCGTAGTGTGACAAACTCGCGCGTGCAGGTGTAGGTGTTCTCGCGTTTGCGCAGGTCGACGTTTTTTTTCCGCCCATTGCATCATCATGGTATAGATGAAGTCGTAGCTGCAGTAGACGCGCTCGATCATGGAGAAGTTGTGTTGTGGATACTCGACGCACTCGATGTTCTTCCAGATGATGCTTCGACCATAGATGAGTCCGTCATCGCCCTTGGCGACCAACATTTTTGCTCCTGCGAAGTTGTGGTAGAAATCGGCAGCGCGTCGGGCGGTCTCTTCGTGTCGCATGCAGCTGTGGTGCAGCGTGCAGCTCAAGTCCGTGTTTTGACGGACGTTTGGGTAGTTTTCTACGTTGTAGGCCTGTTCCATGCTCTGCTCGCTGCTTATCAGTTCCAGATGGATTTTGCTTGGGCAACCGATGGCGCTCACAAAGTAGGTGACATCGTCGCTGCTATAGCCTGTGAGTCCGAACTGCTCGGCAAAAGTTAATGCCGATATCTCGCAGCGGTTGTGTTTGAGCCATTGCGCATCCTCTCTGCCCAAGTCTGGGAAGTTGGGATTCTCGATGTCCTTGTTGCAGCAGGTGATTTTGATTTGATAGACGCTTACGCCCTCTTCGCTCAGCGTACGCTTACGCACGGAGGTGAAGTAGTTGGCGTTGGCGGTTGTCGTTTTGCCGTCGGCTAAAGCTTTCAGCACATCTTTTGCGACTACACTACCGTTGGCGGCAGCGGTTCTTAGACGCTTTTTCAGGTCGTTGTGGATCTCTAATGTTTTCATCGTTTTCTTTTTTTTGATGGGTTAAACTTCTTTTTTTGTCCTCATGCCCGTAAATGGCGAACGCCCCAGCCTTGCGGTCGGAGCGTTCATCGTTGCATGATGTTTTTGTTGTTTTCTTTAGTCTGTTGTTTGATAGTAGTAGGTTAAGTCGTCGCCTTTTAGGTTCATTGCGGCATACTCGTCGGCCTCGCGCCAAAGCTTGTCGTACAGGGCGGCTAGCTCGTCGTTGTGCGTGTAGTGCTGCCAGATTTTGTGGTTGAGCACGAGCACCATCTCGGTGAGGTAGACGACATTGCCCTTCCAATCGGCAAAAGCGCGATTGTAGGTGTCTTGCACAGCCTCTTTGCCAAACTTGTCGGCAATGCTGAAGTCTTCCCAAAACGTGGTTTGGGGTTCGTAACCGTTTAGTTCGGTGATGTTCCAAACTGGGAGGCTCGCAAAGAATGCGCTTGTGAGCGTCTCCACTTTTT
>CAVJQD010000110.1:0-6517 GCA_963651555.1 uncultured Clostridium sp.
CGTTGCGAAGAGGTCTATTGCTCAGGTGGTAAGTTCTACTTGATTGCAGAAGACACTGCCGCTGTACGCGCAGCCATCGATGCAGTAGCCCGACAAGCAGAGCAGGAACTATGGCAAGCGCATAAAGGACAATTAGGATTGGCTATTGCTTATGTCCCATTTGTCTTTGCCAACCCAGAGGAGTCTCGAGTACGTGTCGATGGAGAAGAAAAAGGAATAGGATTGCTATGGGGCAAGATTTCGGAACTGTTTACAAATCTCAAGACACAGAAGTTCCGCACATTGCTAACCGACCACTATGAGGATATGTTCAATGTCTTACCTGTGGGTGGAGAAGTTAAGGTGTGTGCAGTAACAGGTATTGAAGACCCTCATTGCGTGAAGCTCGAAGATATCTATGTCCTCCCATCCGTAAAGGAGCAGATAACCTTAGGAGAGACGTTGCGCGACAAAGAACACTTCAAGACCTTTGAGGAGTACGCAAAGGATAGTTATCTTGGGGTGTTACGCATGGATGTGGACGGAATGGGTAAGCGTATCCAGAACGGATTCACAGACTTGAAGGACTATCGTGCCTTCTCTCAAAAACTGAGTTCTTTCTTCGAGGGAGAGAATAGTGAACTCCGCAAGATACAGCAGAAACCAGAATACAAAAACGACCTCAATATCATCTATGCAGGTGGCGACGACTTATTCGTGGTCGGACGATGGAATGCAGTATTAGACTTTGCAGCCGATGTACACGAGAAGTTTATTGAGCACACCAAGGGAGAAGGACTAACCATATCGGGCGGTATGGCAATAGTGGGCAGCAAGTTTCCTATCGCCAAGGCGGCTAATATGTCAGGCGAAGCCGAGGATAAGGCAAAGAAATATGTATGTGGAGATGCCCCCAAGAACGCAATCTGTTTCTTAGGAGAGACCGTTAGTTGGACTGACAACCAATTCTTCCTTGTGCGTACAATGAAAGATGAGTTGTGCCACCAGATAAATGACAATGGACTATCTCGAGGAATCCTGCAAAAACTAATGCTCTACTCCGACATGGCACAACACGACCAAATCAACTATCTATGGCACGCAGTCTATTACCTCACACGATTAATGACACGATGCAATCAAGACTCAAAAGCGTATGTGCAGGAGTTGCGTGATAAGGAAATTACAAAAGGAAAAGAACATTTCCGTCTCTTATCCCTCGCAGCCCGCTGGGCAGAACTTGAAACAAAAAAGGATAATAACTAAATACATATAATTATGGCTTATACAATTAATGATTTACCCAAAACGGAAATCACTGAAAAAGTGACTGGCAAGACTGTGAATTTTGCAGAGAGGTTCGGTACTTATTTAGGAACAGATGAGAAGGGAATAGACCCTCGAAATGGACGCCCGACTATACTCAAGACAAAATTGACGACTAATCAATTGCGTAAATTCTTTGGAGAGGTAAAGCGTCAGCAAATGCGTTCCTATGATGAAACCCAATTTGTATTGCTCAAACCGAAGTTGGCGTATGCTGTAGGTCGTGCAGATAAGAAATCTAAGATATCGGATTTCTATGCTTTCATGTCTGGAGCTATTGATGCAGTACACGATGACCAGACATTCAAGAACTTTATCATGGTCTTCGAAGCAATAGTGGCTTATCATAAGGCTGCAGAAAATAAGTAACATTAACTCTTTAATCGAAATCATTATGACAACAAAATTAATAAAGAAAATCAAGTTTGAATATTCTATCACTCTTGTAACAGGTCTTCACATTGGAGGCAGTAGTGATAACGTTGAGATAGGTGGTGTTGACCTACCAGTTATAAAAGTCGCAACAAAAGAGGGACAACCTTATATTCCAGGAAGTTCGCTCAAAGGGAAAATGCGTTGCTTACTAGAGCAAGTTGCAGGTGCAAAATTGGGTGAGAATGACGCTGTAAATAAGTTGTTCGGCTTTGCAAAGAATAACATCCCTTCTCGTATTATAGTACGTGATGCTTACTTAACCAAAGAGTCTGCTGATAATCTTATCCATGCCAATTTAGATATGCCATATACTGAAAACAAATACGAGAACACTATCGATCGTATCAAAGGTGTAGCGGAGCACCCTCGTCAAATAGAACGTGTGCCTGCAGGTGCTAAGTTCGCAGCAGAGATTATACTGAATATCTGGGATGACGACAACGAGAAACAACAAATTGAACTTCTCAAAAAAGGCATCAGTCTCATAGAGAACGATTACCTAGGTGGCAGTGGTTCTCGTGGATATGGTCAAGTAAAGATAGAGCAGGTTGGTAATAGTATCGTCTATGGCAACGCATAAGTTCGATCTATATAGGCTTCACTTTACCACACCTCTGCATATCAGCAACTCGAGGGCAGACTATGGCGTCAGTCTGCGATCAGTGTTGTCTGATACTATGTATGCTGCTCTCACGGCTACATTGGCAAAGATGGGTGAGACTATACCTGAAGATGGCAACCTTGGCTGTGTGATAAGTGGACTATTCCCTTATTGCAAGACGAGTGATAAAGTGGATTACTATTTCCCAAAGCCGCTTTCTACACGCCTGAGTCGTAATCTAGACAACGATACCCGCAAGGCAATGAAAAAACAGACTTGGCTTAAACAATCGCTTTTTGAACAAGTCTTGCAAGGTCAAGAGTTATCCGAGAAACAAGAGGCACCAGAGATAATGCAGACAGAAGAGTCTGCTCGAGTCAAAGTATCTCGCACGGGTGAAAATGCAGAGCCTTTCTACATGGAACGTCTATATTTCACAGAGAACACTGGTCTCTATTTCTTGGTGAAAGGAAAAACTGACTTGGTGGATAAAGCACTACCTTTGCTAGCATTGGAAGGTATCGGAACAGACCGCAATGTGGGTAATGGTGCATTTGTATATGAGAAAGATAGCATTACAATCAATGAACCCGACAACACTGAGTATGCCGTCTCGCTTTCTACATTTATTCCGGACAGTAAGGAACAATTGTGTAAAGCACTAGGTGCTCATGCTGCCTATGAACTCATCCGCCGTGGCGGATGGATAACCGATGCCGAAGGACAAGGGTTGCGCAAGAATGCTGTCTATGCCTTGGCTGCAGGTAGTGTGTTAGCCGGAATAAAAACGGGGGACGGTGCTATTGTAAATCTTGCACCCAAAGATGTGTATACACAGCATCCTGTCTGGCGTTGCGGAAAAACGTTTTGTCTACCTATTAAATTGTAGTACGTATGGAAACCATCAATAAGAAATACAAAGTTACCGCCCAAGTCCTCACCCCTCTTTCTATCGGACAAGGAAGTGAAAACGACTGGGTGTATGGCGTAGACTATTTAGTTAAGAGTGACCCTAGAAATCCACAAAGCCGACTTCTTTATCATCTTGACTTAAATAAAATTGTTGCTGCAGGTGTAGATATGGGGGTAATGTCTAATTATCTCGCCTCTAATAATGTGCAAGGTATACAAAACCTAGTTGGAAATAAATTGGATAAAGTAAGTGATTTTAGCATGCCATTGCCTAATGGTATTGGAAACATCGGTAATAATGGCAATGGCTTATCTAATCCTGTAAAGACATTTCTGCGCAATGACCTATCAAACCATCCCATACTTGCTGGAAGTTCATTGAAAGGAGCGCTAAGGTCTGTGCTATTTTCTGATCTGCGTACCAATGAACGAGATAATGCATCAGTATTCGGAGATATGAAGAATGGAACCGACTTTATGCGTTTTGTGCGTGTCGGAGATTTTGAGTTTGCAGAGACATGTCTCGTCAATACCAAAATCTATAATCTGCATAATGAGAATGGTCCGTGGCAAGGAGGTTGGAAACATAGAGGCGGAATAAATGGCCAAACAACGTCTCACTTCAATTCAATAGGGTTTAATACTGTCTACGAGTGCTTGCCTCCTAAAGCCACATCCGAAGGCTATATCATGTTCGCTGATAAGTTATTTGCTAAGGTTATACCACAAGGAAATGTTGAGGAAAAGAAAAAGATTCTGCATAATATTATCTACTTATGTGATAAAATAAATGATCACACTTTTGAATATTTAAATAAGGAGCTTGAATTCTTCCAGAAATACAAGCAAGGCGAGAAATGCTCTCAAATAGAAGATAGTATCAAGGATATACAAAATGGAATTGATGCTTGTGAAGCAAATGAATGTATCCTTAAGATGTCTGCAGGTTCTGGATTCCATGCTATCACAGGTGATTGGCAATATACTGAATATATAGAAAATGGTGGGAAAAGATTAAATAGAAAGAAAGGTGGCGTATTGCCTAAATCACGCAAGATAGCAGTCTCAGGTACTAATCCATTCTCCCTAATGGGCTTTATCAAACTTTCATTCACAGAAACAAAGTAACTCACTATGGCAAAGGTCTTAATATCATTACTAGGAGGGCAGCCTGCTCCTGTGTATATGGGGTTAGTTGGTATAAAACCCGAAAAGTCGGTGATTATATTCTCCGAACAATCAGAGAAGAATGTTTCACTTCTTGAGCGGGAGTTCCCCGAGATAGTATCCGCTAAGATAAAATTATCTCCAACGAATCCTGTTGAAATTCTTGCCATGGCTAATGCACTTGTGAAACAATATGCAGAGGACGAAATCTATGTAAATATCAGTAGTGGAACAAAGGCATGGACACATATATTCGGCTATATCTTCCAAGCATTGGAGAATGCGCATGTGATTTATGTAGACCAAAATAATGTCTTATGGGATTACAAAGATAATAGCAATAAAGGTGTTGTGGCTTTCGATATGAAAGCACTATTCCGTATGTATGGGAATCCTATTGATGGGCATTATACGCCGTTTGCAGACTATACGACGGAAGACCAGAATACATTGAGTATTATTCAAAAAGCAAGGAGGTATGACATTGGGATATTTGAGAGGCTGATTAACCCAAAAGTAAAAGCAGATGCAGCGAAACTCAAAACTTTCTCAGGGCAGTTCGAAGTTGATGGGTTATCTTCTGTCCAATGGGAACGAGCAATAGGTGAGCAACCTGGATGGTTCCGAATCAATATACTCAAGAGAAATGGAAAAAGCAACGAGTTTTTCTCGGAAAGTCCTCATGCACCACAACTCCTGTTTAATACTGCATGGTTCGAATATAAAGTAGCGGTGATATTGTCACATTGGTCAAATGCACAGGAGATATGTATGAACTGTCGTTTCCCTTCACGTAAGGGTGTTGACAAAAATGAAGTCGACATAGTTGTGAATACTGGCGTAAAACTACTCTTTGTTGAATGTAAACTGCAGATTGTATCACCTACCGATATTGATAAATTCCGATCTGTGGTAAAGAACTATGGCAGTATGGGCGCAAAAGGTATCTTTATAACCGACCAACCTATCAATGACACTTGCGTACAGAAATGCGAAGAAAACCAGCTACTTCATTTCTCTTTAAGCGATAAGGGTGACAATGTCAATCGCTTACTTTTTGAGTATATTGATCGATATATCAATACTATAAATATGCGTTAATATATATGCCACGAAAAGTTTTTATATCAGTCTTAGGTACAAATGACTACAAAGAGTGTGTCTACGCATGTGGAGACTATAAGTCTGCATCTGTTCGCTTCATTCAAGAGGCAACCTTGGATTTTTTAATAAAACAGGGTAAGGCAAATGTTATAGAGTGGGACAAAGAGGATGCTGCATATATCCTACTGACCGAAGACGCCTATCAACGCAATTGGGTTGATAATGGACAAATAGATCGAGATGGGAAGCAGTTGGAAAGAGAAGGTTTGTGTACACGGCTAAAAGCCATGCACTTACCCTTTGAAGTACATTCCGAAAAGGGATTGCCCATAGGCAATAATGAAACTGAAATATGGAATATATTCAGTCGTGTCTATTCTTTGTTAGAGGAGGGCGATGAGTTATATTTCGACCTAACGCATGGCTTTAGATACTTGCCGATGTTGGTACTTGTTCTTGGCAACTATGCTCACTATCTCAAGAATGTGACCATCAAAAGTATTACTTATGGCAACTTCGAGGGTAGAGACAAAACTACGGGTTATGCACCCATTGTCAACTTACTATCACTATCATTAGTGCAAGATTGGGCATTCGCTGCAGGACAATATGTGCAAAATGGAGTCACAACACCTTTGATGAATCTATGTAATGCAGAATTAGAACCAATTATACGTAAAGCAAAAGGTACTAATCGCAGTGCTACCGCTTTAAAAAAGTGGCTAAACTTTCTGGATGCGTTTACTGCAGATTGTCAAACATGTCGAGGAGAAAGTATTATCAAGTCGAAAAATATAAATTATATGAGGATGCAATCTGAATGCATCGACAATGAGATTATTCCTCCTTTAGTTCCTATATTCGAATATGTAGAAAAATCATTAATACAATTTGATGCTAAAGAAAATCTAAATAATGCATTTCAAGCAGCAGAGTGGTGCTGCAATAATGGTCTATATCAGCAAGCTATCACATTATTTCAGGAATACATTG
>CAVJQD010000111.1:0-6414 GCA_963651555.1 uncultured Clostridium sp.
ACCATGCCACTGGGGACGCGGGCGCCCTCGCCCGCGGAAAAGATACCACGCTTGTGGAGACGACACGCCCTCGTGTCGTTCGGGTCGCCAGACCCGTATGATCATACCATGCCTGTCAATTGTTAATTATCCCTTTCTTTTCATTTCTCTGCCGCTTGCAACAAGGAAACACACCCGTACAGCGCCAAGAAAACACCCGCTTTGGAATATTTACTGTAATTTTCGAACCCGTTAATGCTTTTGTCTCTTTTCTTCAATTTTTCTTGCACGCTGTGCAAAGGAAACCAAGCACGCACGCAGTGCGAGCAGCAAAAAACAAAAAAGCAGGACCGTCACACGGTCCTGCCCAAACAAAAAATATTCAATCTCAATCCTCTATCGGACTGTATTTTGGCACGAGACTCTTCATGATCGCCCAAGCAATCAGATAAGCCACGCCGCAGAAGCAGAACATGATGAAATACCCTGCTGGCTTACCCGTGAATCCGAGGAAACTAAACGCATCACCGGTCGTCTCAGCATAAGTAAATAACTTACCTGCAACCTTTTGAATGATCATCGAACCGATACCACCGGCCATCGCACCGATACCTGTTATCGTCGCTACCGTCGACTTCGGGAACATATCGCCCACCGTCGAGAACAGGTTCGCTGACCATGCTTGGTGTCCAGCACCGGCCAAACCGATCAATATTGCTGGCCACCATGCACTATAGCCGCCCAATGGCTGAGCCAGCAACGCACAGATAGGGAAGAACGCAAACAACAACATCGACAGCATACGACCGCTATAAGGCTCCATTCCCTTCTTCTCAACGAACAACTTAGGCAGATAACCGCCAAAGATCGAGATAACCGTTACTATCGCATAAAGCGTGAAGATCAACGCCTGACCCATGCCGCTCGATGCCTTGTAACCAAACTGATTCTGGAAATACGATGGCGCCCAGAACAGGAAGAACCACCATACACCGTCCGTGAAGAACTTACCAGCAATAAACGCCCATGTCTGACGATAACCAAAGCAACGCCACATCGGAATAGCCTTCTCATCTGCTGCCGGCGCAACCTCAGCCTTCGCCTCTATCGCATCGTCCTGATGAATATACTCCAATTCAGCCTCATTCACATGTTTCGACTTCTCTGGCTTCTCATACATAAACTGCCAGAAGAACATCCAAATGAAACCAAGCCCACCAATGATGATGAACGCCCATTCCCAACCAAACTTGGCTGCCAATGGCGGAATACACAGTGGGGCTGCAAGCGCACCTACCGACGCACCCGCATTGAATATTGAGGTCGCAAATGCACGGTCTTTCTTTGGAAAATACTCTGCCGTCACCTTGATCGCTGCTGGGAAGTTACCCGCCTCACCAAGTGCCAAGATTCCTCGACATAGCAAGAATAAATATACCGAAGTCGTCGCTACTGCCAAGGCAATATCCGACCCCGCCTCTACGGCACGCATCGCCGCTACACTGTCCAAACCCTCGATATGCGCTGTCACAAAACCGCAACCAGCATGCATACATGCACCCGCCGACCATACGCCTATCGCTATCAAATAACCCTTCTTCGTACCCATCCAATCGACAAACTTGCCGGCAAATAGACACGCTATTGCGTAGAAAATTGAGAATAAACTTGTAATCGTTCCATAATCATCATCCGTCCAGTGGAACTCTGGTTTGATAAACTCCTCGTATGTGAGGGATAGCACCTGACGGTCTAAGTAGTTCACGGTCGTCGCAACGAATAGCAACGAACACAACCACCAACGCCAGTTCGTCATAAGTTTTTGTTGTGTTGACATTAGATATGTTTTATAGGGTTAGTAATAAATGGCTGCTCCTCCCTATTATATATAAGGAAAAGCAGCCATAGTTATTTAACGAGCAGCCTTGATGATCTCGAGGCACTCCTTGCACTTGTTCGTGATATAAGCCCAATCGTTAGCAGCAATAACCTCTTTCGGGAACAACTTCGAACCCATGCCTACGCAGTAGACACCAGCCTTGAACCACTTCTCGAGGTTCTCCTTCTCAGGAGCAACACCACCCGTAACCATGATCTTCGACCATGGCATCGGAGCCTTCAAGCCCTTAACCATATTAGGACCATATACATCGCCTGGGAACAACTTCGTCAAGTCGCAACCCATCTCCTGTGCCTTACCAATCTCCGATACCGTACCGCAACCTGGGCAGTATGGAACGAGACGGCGGTTACATACTGGCGCAATGTCTGCGTTGAACAATGGACCTACTACGAAGCATGCACCCAACTGAATATAAAGCGCAGCCGTAGGAGCATCTACTACTGAACCTACACCTAACGCCAATTCAGGGCACTCTTTGGCTGCCCATTTAACCAACTCTCCAAAGATCTCATGCGCAAAATCACCACGGTTGGTGAACTCAAATGCACGAACACCACCCTCGTAGCATGCCTTTACGACATTCTTGCACAGTTCCAGATCCTTATTGTAGAAGACAGGTACCATACCCGTCTCACCGATCTTGGCCATCACAGCCAACTTATCAAACTTAGCCATAATTACAAATTACAAATTAAAAATTAAACATTAGCGTTGAACACGACCGTTTGCATTGCCTCCGGCTAATGCCTCAACTTCCTCAACGGATACAAGGTTAAAGTCACCATTGATAGTGTGCTTCAATGCACTCGCTGCAACGGCGAACTCCAATGCCTCACCCTGAGTCTTCTTTGTGAGCAAGCCATGGATCAAACCACCTGAGAACGAGTCACCGCCACCTACACGGTCGATGATAGGATTGATCTCATAACGCTTCGACTGATAGAACTCCTTACCATCATAGATAAGAGCCTTCCAACCGTTGAAGGTCGCCGAGTAACTCTCACGAAGAGTAGATACAACATACTTGAAGCCAAACTCTTTTGCCATCTGCTTGAAGATTCCTTCATAACCTGCAGCATCCGTTTGACCTCCCTCTACATCAGCATCTGGCTTGAAGCCCAAGCAGAGTTGAGCATCCTCCTCATTACCGATGCAGACATCTACATATTTCATCAATGGACGCATAACTGAGATCGCCTTCTCGCTCGTCCACAACTTCTTACGGAAGTTCAAATCAACCGATACCGTTACACCGTGACGCTTTGCTGCCTCACAAGCAAGACGGGTCAACTCTGCTGCCTTATCCGAGATTGCAGGAGTGATACCGCTCCAGTGGAACCACTGTGCCCCCTCCATGATAGCATCGAAATCGAAATCCGATGGATCTGCCTCTGCAATAGAGGAATGTGCACGGTCGTAGATCACCTTCGATGGACGCATTGATGCACCCGTCTCTGCATAGTACAAACCTACACGGTCACCACCACGAGCAACAAAATCGGTATTCACACCATAACGACGCAATGCATTGACTGCTATCTGACCGATCTCGTGCTTTGGCAGTTTGCTTACGAAATATGCATCATGACCATAGTTCGCAAGCGAGATAGCCACGTTGGCCTCACCACCACCTGGGATGATACGGAATGAATCTGTCTGAATAAAACGATCGTTGCCCTCCGGCGAAAGGCGAAGCATAATCTCGCCCAATGTTACAATTTTTGCCATAGTTATATATTACAAATTACAAATTAAACATTAAAAATTGAAATAGTTCTTTGCGTTGTTGTAGCAAATGTCTTCTACCATCTGTTGCAAACGCTTCTTCTCATATCCCGTATACGGAATCATACCGTTCTCTACATCATTACCCAAGATGTTGCAGAGCGTACGACGGAAGTACTCGTGACGAGGATAACTCAAGAACGAACGGCTATCGGTCAACATACCAACGAAACGGCTCAGCAGACCGAGGTTAGAGAGCGCCATCATCTGCTTCTCCATACCGTCCTTCTGATCGAGGAACCACCAACCAGAACCGAACTGGATCTTACCAGCAACCGAACCGTCTTGGAAGTTACCCAACATAGTAGCAATCACCTCATTAGCGCATGGGTTGAGGTTGTAAAGGATCGTCTTTGCCAACTTACCCTCCATGTTCATCTCATCGAGGAAGTGTGCCATAGCCTTGGCCGTAGTGAACTCACCAATTGAGTCGAAACCGGTATCTGCACCGAGCAACTTGAACATCTTGGTGTTGTTGTTACGGATAGCACCGTAGTGGTACTGCTGTGTCCAGCCTGCATTATAGTCCATCTCAGCCTGTGTATGCAAGAAAGCATGCTTATATTGACGAATCTCAGTAGCACTCAATGCCTTACCTGCCAACGCCTTATCCAAGATAGCATTGACCTCTGCCTCGGTATACGGCTCATCGTAGAACTCCTCGATACCGTGGTCCGACAAACGGCAACCCATCGACTGGAAGAAGTCGTGACGACGCTGCAAAGCATCTGTCAAATCAGCAAAAGTATGAATAGCCACACCGCTAACCTGTGACAGTTTCTCGATATATGCCTTCCAGGTAGCAGCCTCGATGTTCATCGCAGCATCAGGACGCCATGCAGGAAGCATACGAGTCTTGCAACTCTTGTCGGCTGCAACTACCTTATGCCACTCAAGCGAATCGGCTGGGTCATCAGTCGTGCACACAATCTCTACATGATAGTGCTCCATCATACCACGTGGACAGAACTTCGGGTCGGTTGCAATCTGACGGTTGCACTCGTCATAGATCTCCTTGGCGGTCTCCGGACTGAGCAACTTATCGATACCGAATGCTGTCTTCAACTCAAGATGCGTCCAGTGATAGAGTGGGTTGCGGAAAGTGTAAGGAACAGTCTCCGCCCATTTCTCAAACTTCTCCCAATCTGTCGTGTCCTTACCCGTGCAGAAACGCTCATCCACACCGTTCGATCGCATAGCACGCCACTTGTAGTGGTCCCCCATCAACCATATCTGTGCAATCGACTCAAAACGCTTGTTCTCCGCTACCATCTGAGGGATCAAATGACAGTGATAATCAATAATCGGCATCTTTGCCGCATGATCATGATACAGTTCCTTCGCAGTCTCTGTCTGCAATAGGAAATCCTTATCCATAAATTGCTTCATAGTAATAATGATATTTTGTTTATTCTTAGTTAGTTACAATATTTATCCTTAGTTACAATATTTATCCTCAACCAGTTACCAATACCACACTTAGCCCAAACCTTTCCCAATTACAAAGCCTCATTCTCCCCCAATTACAAACCCCAACCACTCCCATTTACAAAGCCCCATAACGCCCCATTTACCAATTTGCAAATATAGGGCATATTCTTGTCAACCGAGTAGAAATAATTGTGAATAGAGTAGAAAAATTGACACCCAAACCTGAAAATTCCCCCAAAAACACCTCCAAGAGTCTCATAAACCCTATTGACCCCATAAGCCTTATTAGCCCTATAAGCCCCGAAGTCAGCCCTGTTGGGGACGCGGGCGCCTCGCCCGCGGAATATCACCCTGTAGATTTAGAACATCACGTTGGGGGGCGCGGGCGCCTCGCCCGCGGAAAATCACACCATAAAGACGATATTGTCTCTCAAATCAGAAAAGATACTGCGATTGTGGAGACGACACGCCCTCGTGTCGTTCGGGTCGCCAGACCCGTTTGACAATACTACGATTGTGGAGAGACAATACGACCCCGTGTCGTTCGGGCCGCCAGACCCGTATGACCCGATAATGCCTGTTAATTGTTAATTGTTAATTGAAGAAACCTCAGCAGCCCCTCCATCGAGTCAAACACCCTGTCCGCACCCTCACGCTCCAAGTCCGCCCGTTCCAACACACCCGTATTCACCCCCACAGTAAACAGTCCAGCACCCTTGCCCGACCGTATACCCAATGGCGCATTCTCCACCACCATACACTCCTCCTTCGCACAACCCGACTCCTCCCAAGCCCGTAGATACGGCTCCGGATCAGGCTTACCATGGCGCACATCGTATGCCGTCACCATCCTGTCCCTACGAAAAACCGATGGGAAAGTCTCCTCCAACTGGTCAAACAACGTCTGTTGACCCGATCCCGTCACGATCCATATCTGCGGCGCACTCGCCAATCCCTTGAGGTAATGCAACACCGCCTCAATACCCTTCACCGGCACCGTTGGACCTAACGAATGAAACAACTCCGTCTTCTCCTTGTAGATCTGCCAAACCAAGTCCTCCGGCGGCTCTGTGCCATATTTCTTACGATAACACTCGCCGATCACATCCTGACCCGTACGACCCTCCTGCAGATAGGTGTCCCGTGCCGTGAACCCGAGGTCGTAACGCTGCATCACAACCTCCCATGCATGAGCATGATGGGGCATTGAATCAAACAATACCCCATCCATGTCAAAGAAAAAAGCCTTAAACATTGTTATAAGGGATGTTCTAAAAATTGCTTTTGAGATGATTTGTGGAATTTTATTTAGTAGA
>CAVJQD010000112.1:0-6307 GCA_963651555.1 uncultured Clostridium sp.
CAGTCCACTGGACTTCACTCGCTCAGGCAGACTCAGTGCTTACGCACCTGCCTTTGCTTCACGTCTCCACAACGATCGCTTACACAGACTTTTTCGATATAGTATTGGGATTATAGGCTATTTGATAGAATATGATGAGAAACGAGAGCGTTGAGAGTGAAAAATTTGGGTATTAACATTACGAGGTCGATTATTAATAGTTTTGTGTACAAAACGGTTATTTTGAGGGTATGATAAGGGTAGCGTAAGGGTAGCCTATCACTACGTTATCCTTACGATATCCCTACGATAAATTGATTGCCTTGGTTGGGGGTGGATAATGATATGATTATTTAAGATATAAGGGTGATGGCTTTTACATTTGGAGATAAAGCGGGTGGATCTTTACGGTTGTAAACGGACACCTGCGGGGTATTAGAATTAATTGGTCATAAAAGGTAGGGATTATGATATTGATTGAAGTTATTTTCATAAAGTTCTTTTTTCGACTGCGTCGAAAACGCACAGTATAGTCAGACGGGTCTGATGACCCGAACGACACGAGGCGTGTCGTCTCCACAATCGTAGTATCTTTTCCGCGGGCGAGGCGCCCGCGTCCCCAAGCGTAGTATGGGCAAACGGGTCTGGCGACCCGAACGACACGAGGGCGTGTCGTCTCCACAATCGTAGCATGATCCATCGGGTCTAGCGACCCGAACGACACGAGGCGTGTCGTCTCCACAATCGTAGCATGATCCATCGGGTCTGGCGACCCGAACGACACGAGGCGTGTCGTCTCCACAATCAGGGCGTGTTGTCTCCACAATCGTAGTATTTTACAGGTGTACGAGGGCGGCAGCGTACCCTATAGCAAAGCATTGTGAATTGAGTTTTCCTACTTATTAAAGGGATGTTCTAAAAATTCCACGTTTCGTTATTTTGCTTCTAATTTGGATGTTTCTCCACTTTTTGAGTGCTTTGTGGTTTTTATTTGTATCTGCTTGACTTTCACTCAGTCACAATGCTCGCATTGCTCCTTCGTTCAAGCCAACCATCTACTAAATAAAATTCCACAAATCATCTCAAAAGCAATTTTTAGAACATCCCTAAACAGTGAATAATGCATTTTTGTATAGATTATTTGGCGATATGGAAAGAAAGTGTTACCTTTGCAGTAGTTTTTGGGAGAGTGTGCCGGTAGCGGTTACACGAGCCTGTAACTACAATAATAACAAAGACTTATAACAATGAGAACAAAATTACTTTTATTATCAATTCTATTATCTGGAGCGTTAGCAGTATCGGCTCAGGAGGTAGTAGACAAAGCCACGGTGGTTGGGCAGGCGAATGCTGCTCAGTCGGCAGAAGGTGACTTAAAGAAGATTGACACGGGCGAGAAGGCATGGAAATTCAGCGGTGTCGTAGGTTTGAACGCATCGGCGACAGCGTTGGTGAACTGGGCAGCCGGTGGTAAGAACAATGTGAACGGTGTTGCCTTTGCTCGTATGCGTTTGCTTTATCACAAGGACGCAATTGCGTGGGATACGAATTTAGACACGGAGTTTGGTTATTCGTACATGCAACAGGATGAAGATCCTCTACAGAAGTCGACGGATAAGATTAACTTGACGACTAAGTTTGGTTGGGAGTTTCATCAAGCATGGTATTTGACCGTGCTCGGAGGTTTTCGTTCGCAGTTTGCTCAAGGTTACAATTATGTGACGGGTTATAACCCATCGGTATCGAAATGGTTAGCGCCATCGTATACTGATATATCGGTCGGTATTGACTGGAAGCCCAATGACATCTTCACGGTTTACTTGTCTCCGTTGGCTGGTCGTATCACGACGGCTTATGTATCGAATCGAGTAAACGACAAGGTGAATGATGCATACCGTCAGGCTTATATCAATGGTGAGATTTCTGATGCAGACTACGATGCCAACTATGATTATAGCGAGTATTTGAAGTTGAAGTATGGCATTGTTGATTACGTTCAGCAAGGCGATGGGACTTTTAAGTCGGTGGCATCGACAAAGAGTGTGAATGCACAGTTTGGTCTCTCGTTTAAGGGAGGTATCAACTACACTTATAAAGATCTGAAGATTATCACGACCTTGGGACTGTTTACTCCTTATAAATGGGACGACAGGAAATACGATAATGGCAAGTATGTAGACCATCAGCGTTTCGGTAACTTCGACGTGGATTGGGATGTGGCTATCTCGTATCAGTTCCTTAAGGTGTTGAACGTCACTTTATCGACGAGTCTGAAATATTACAACGGAGTGATGATTGACAAGACGGACAAAAGCGGCGTGACGACAAGTACAGAGCGTGTTCAGTTCCAGTCGATTCTCGGTTTGGGTATCGGATACAGTTTCTAGAATAATGCAGCAATCGTTTCTTGACTTCCAGTCGAACCTCGAGAATCTGCTGCAGCGGTGCAATGAGTTGTTGCAACAGAATGCGCAGTTGCGTCAGACGAACGAGCAACAGCGTAACGAGATAATGCGCACGCACAGTGAGTTGGAGTTGCTCAAGAAACAATATAAGGATCTGCAGACGGCGCATGCGCTCACGGGCGAGACCGAGGATAAGGAGCAGGCGCGTCGCAAGCTGACATCTATCATACAGATGGTGGATAAGGCGATTGACAAACTATCGGAGTAAGGATGAGTACAGCGGCTACACAACATATAGTACTGCGTATTGATTTTCATTCGATAGAGTTGGATGTCCCTCGCGAGCAAGAGGCGGCGTACCGCAATGCGGGTGAGCAGATCGATAAGTTGTATAAAGGATACCAGCAGAAGTATCCACAGTTGTCTCCAGAGAAGGCATGGCTATATGTAGCATTAGATGTAGCAGTCAACTTGCAACTAGATATACAGACGAAGGCGCTGAAGCCTGTTCAAGATCTGATAGAGGCGTTGAACAAGCAGGTGCTTGATACAAAGGAGACTATCGAAAGAGAGTTGCAAGAGCCAACAAAACATGAATGAACTAATACTTGATAATACTAACAATTAAATGTTACAAAAATGGAACCTATCTTTATCATACTAATAGGAGTGGGCGCTTTTCTGCTCGGCGGAGGCATCTGCTTTATCATACTTAAGTATGCGGGTAATGGCGTGTTGACGAAGGCACGCGAAGAGGCTGAGATCATCAAGAAGAACAAGATTATCGAGGCCAAAGAGAAGTTTATTGCGCTAAAGTCGGAGTACGACAAGACGGTGCAACAGCAGAACCAGAAGTTGCAACAAGCGGAGCAGCGTCTTGGTCAGCGGGAACAACAGTTGAACCAGAAGCAGAGCGAGGTGCAGCGTGCTCAGAACGAGATCAATCAGAAACATCAACAGTTTGAGCAGCAGCAGCAAGCGATCGAGTTTAAGCAAAAAGAGGTAGAGAAGATGCACAAGCAGGCACAGGTGCAGTTGGAGACTATCTCGGGTTTATCGGTGGAAGAGGCTAAGCGTCAGTTGGTGGAATCGCTTAAGGACGAAGCCAAGACGGATGCGATGTCGTATGTGAACGAGATCATGGAGGAGGCGAAACTCAACGCTAACCGTGAGGCGAAGAAGATCGTGGTTCAGACGATACAGCGTGTTGCCACGGAGGCTGCTATTGAGAACTCAGTAACCGTGTTCCACATCGACAACGATGAGGTGAAGGGTCGTATCATTGGTCGTGAGGGTCGTAACATCCGTGCTTTGGAGGCTGCCACGGGCGTAGAGATTGTGGTAGACGACACTCCTGAGGCTATCGTTCTCTCTGCGTTTGACCCTGTGCGCCGTGAGATTGCTCGACTGGCATTGCACCAGTTGGTGACGGACGGTCGTATCCACCCTGCTCGTATTGAGGAGGTGGTTGCTAAGGTAAAGAAACAAGTAGAGGAAGAGATTATTGAGACCGGTAAACGCACCACTATCGACCTCGGTGTGCACGGGTTGCATCCGGAGTTGATAAAGATGGTGGGTCGTATGAAATACCGTTCGTCGTATGGTCAGAACTTGTTGCAACATGCGCGCGAGACAGCGAACCTGTGTGCCGCTATGGCATCGGAGTTGGGTCTCAATCCGAAGAAAGCACGTCGTGCTGGTCTATTGCACGATATAGGTAAAGTGCCTGAGGACGAACCGGAGTTGCCACACGCAATACTCGGTATGCATCTCTGCGAGAAATATGGTGAGAAACCCGATATATGTAATGCGGTAGGTGCTCACCACGACGAGGTAGAGATGGAGACGATGTTGGCTCCGATAGTGCAAGCGTGCGATGCGATCTCGGGTGCAAGACCAGGTGCTCGCCGTGAGATAGTGGAGGCATATATCAAACGACTGAACGACCTTGAGAACCTTGCATTGAGTTATCCAGGCGTAATCAAGACTTACGCTATTCAGGCGGGTCGTGAGTTGCGCGTGATTGTAGGTGCAGACAAGATGTCGGATAAGGAGACGGAGTTGCTCTCTTTTGACTTGGCTAAGCGTATCCAGGACGAAATGACTTATCCTGGTCAGGTGAAGATCACGGTTATCCGTGAGACCCGTGCAATTTCGTTTGCGAAGTAAGAGTGTTTGTCTCCTGCTCGCACTGCGTGCTCACAAAAAATTGAGAAAAGGAATAAGTTTTTTCTTTGGGAAATCTTTGAAAATTACAGAAAAGCACCAAGTGGGTAAGTTTTTTCTTGCCGCTGGGTGTTTTTCTCTTGTTTCCTTTTTCCTTGCCACTACGTGGCAAAGAAATTAAAAGAAAGGCTTGAACTGCGTGCAAGGGAAATAAGAAGAAATCCAGTATGAGTTAACAACTTCTACTTGCTGCGGGGAAAGATAACAGAGGCTGCCAAACGGATGGGTTAGGCAGCCTCTGTTGTTATTTACTATTTACTACGTTCTATGAACGACTGAATAGAGGGATGTTCTAAAAATTCCACGTTTCGTTATTTTGCTTCTAATTTGGATGTTTCTCCACTTTTTGAGCGCTTTGTGTTTTTTATTTGTATCTGCTTGACTTTCTCTCAGTCACAATGCTCGCATTGCTCCTTCGTTCAAGCCAACCATCTCCTAAATAAAAAATCACAAATCATCTCAAAAGCAATTTTTAGAACATCCCTAGAATATTACTTGAGACGGTAGACCATGCGGACGGTGATGCGGGCTTTTTTCTCGCGGCTGCTGGTATTAAAGGTACCACCGTAAGCATATTCCTCTTCGCCCGTGGCAGAAGTAATCTGGAACACGCCTAAGTTAGCCGAATTGGCTTTGCCCAACTTAGCACCGGCATTGGTTGCGACTTTCTCGGCACGGACATAGGCATCGTGAGATGCTTTCTCTATAAGGTCGATCTTGAGGTCGTTAAGAGCGGTATAGTAGTATTCTGGTGTGTACGACTCGATGTTGATACCTTGTGCGATAAGGGACGAAATCTCACGCGAGATGCGCTCTACATTGTCGACATCGGAGGAGGTGATGGTAAAGGTCTGCTCCAGGGAGTATCCAGTGAAGCGGGAGCCTGCATAGTTACCTGCTTGGTAGATGCCTTCGTAGTTCTTTTGCACATTAACGAAGGAGAATGTGACCTCTGACTCTTTGATACCTTGTGTCTTAAGATAGTTCAAGACGGCTTTTTGGTTAGCCTCTATCTGCTGATAGCCTTTCAGTTGGTCGGTGTTCTCGACGAGGATACGACCACGCCATACGATCTGGTCGGATGTGAAGGTAGTCTCACCGAGACCTGTTACGGAAACTGTACCTGCTGCAGGCAACCAACTACCTACGGCTAAAACCAAGATAATAACCGACACTACGACACTGATGCCGATAATCAACGGCTTAAATAGTTCTTTCATAATGATAAGATGATTTGTTTAACTAATGGGTATGCAACAAATTATATGCCACATAATGGATACTGCGACAAAAGTTAGCAATTAACAATTAACAATTAACAATTAACATGTGCAGTATGGTTCATCGGGTCTGACGACCCAAACGATGCGGGGGCGTGTTGTCTCCACAATCATCGTATCTTTTCCGCGGGCGAGGCGCACGCGCCCCCAGCGTTGCATGGTCAAACGGGTCTAGCGACCCGAACGACACGAGGGCTCGATAAGGTATTCTTGTTCAGTCCACTGGACTTCACTCGCTCAGGCAGACTCAGTGCTTGCGCACATGCCTTCGCTTCACGTCTCCATAATCGCAGTTTGGTCCATCGGGTCTAGCGACCCGAACGATGCGAGGGCGTGTTGTCTCAACAATCGTGGTATCTTTTCCGCGGGCGAGGCGCCCGCGTCCCCAGCGTTGCATGGTCAAACGGGTCTAGCGAC
>CAVJQD010000113.1:0-6283 GCA_963651555.1 uncultured Clostridium sp.
TTTGAGCGGTGTCCTCACTTGCTATGTAAAAATCATTTATTGAGATGGAACCTGTATCCGCAATTGCAAAAATCATATCACCAAGCAATTGTTCATTTGCAGATATAATCGCAAAACCTTGTTCATCGCCGAAGTTTACAATATATAACAATGTGTCAATATTACACTGTTCGTAAGAATATGTCGATACCTTTTTGAAATGTTTATTCCCTTTAAAGATATCGTTTAGAGTATTGGATGTGTAGAATGTAGGTATTATTTCCAGTCTTTTTGATTTAAGAGCTTGATATTTAGAAGGCTCAATATTTGCCAAAACCTCAAATACATTGTCCAATGCTTGTTGAAAATGAGAGGAAGGCTCTATAGATATCGGTTGTTGCAATATGTCAGTTGTTTGATTACAACCTACAAACCATAGTCCGATAGTAAGGATAATTAATTTATAAAGTGATTTCATATTGTTAGATTGAATTATTGAATAACAGGTGTCCTTACGATTGATAATGGCGTCTAATTGATTAGGAACATTGTTTTGGGTAATTCTCAATTTATAATGAGAATAATTAGACGCCTTCAATTAAGGAATTTAAGACCTTTTGTTTTTATTATAAGACGCATCATTGTATGATGACTATAATACATGCTGCAAAGGTAGAGAATATATATCACTTAAGCAACTGTATTAGTAAAAAACTAAAGTAACTGCATTAAAATGCGATGTCATCTATGCCTTTATTGAAATTGCTCACCCCATACCTCTCTTTTGAAGACTAAGGTGTATGTAACAGATTCAATTATGTTAGGGGGTTCCTTTTGGGGGGACTTATGGGACATATACCTTATATATCATATACCTTATATATAAGGTGTGGGGTTAGTTGGCTTTGAGGGCGAGGAGGAGGATTTGTTCGAGTTCTTCTATTTTGACACGGCGGATCTTATCGCCCATGGCGACGGCGATGTGTCCTGTTTCTTCAGATACGACAATAGCCACGGTATCTGTTTTCTCGGTTATACCTAATGCTGCTCTGTGGCGTAGGCCGTACTGTGCAGGCAGTTGGCTGTTGTTTGACACAGGCAGGATGCAGGCGGCACTATCGAGTTTGCCGTGCGTAATGAACAATGCGCCATCGTGGAGTGGGGTGTTCTTGAAGAAGATGTTCTCTATCATTCTGGCGCTGAGGCGGGCATCGATCTTCTCTCCGGTGGAGGTGTACTCAATCATGTCCTGACTGCGGGTGATGACGAGTAAGGCTCCGGTCTTATTGAGCGACATGTGTCGGCAGGCTTCTATTATCTCGTTGGTGTTTTCTTTGACGGCGTCATCATCGTTGTGTAGTGAGTTGCGCAATGTATGTGCATTGAAGCGTGAGCCGATATGTGAGAAGAAGGAGCGTATCTCGTCTTGGAAGATGACGATGAGTGCGAGTGCACCGACATTGATGATACGGTCGAAGATGGCGCCGGTGAGTTCGAGAGCGAAGACATAGGATGTGATGAACCACACGATGACGAAGGCGAGGATACCCCAGAAAAGGTTCACCGCACCGGAGCGTTTGAGTATGCGGAAGGCTTCGTAGAAGATGACTGCTACGAGGAAAATGTCTACTATGTCTTTGAATCCTATTTGAAATCCCATGGTCTAATGGAGTTGGTTGTCGTTTCCTTTGTATAGTTTATATAGTTGTATGGCTTCGATGGCGGGTTTGACATCGTGTACTCGCAAGAAGGTAGCGCCTTGTTGCAGGGCTAAGATATTGAGTGCGGTTGTGCCATTGAGAGCATCGGCTGGTGTGCCTTTGAGCGGTTGGTATATCATTGACTTGCGTGATAGTCCTGCGAGAACGGGCAGTTGGAACAGTTGTAGTGCGGATAGGTTTCGCAGCAGGAAGTAGTTCTGTTCGATGGTCTTGGCAAAACCGAAGCCTGGGTCGATGATGATGTCGGTCACGCCAAGTTGGTGCAGGCGGGTGATGCGTTCTTGGAAGTAGTGTACCATCTCGGCGAGGAGGTCGGTGTACTGGGCCTGCGATTGCATCGTCTGGGGAGTGCCTTTGGAGTGCATGAGTATGTAGGCGGCGTGGGTTTGCGCTACGGTGGCAAACATGTTGGGGTCGAGGTTGCCGCCGGATATGTCGTTTATTATCTGTACGCCAAACTGCTCAACGGCTTGCCGTGCGATGTTGGCACGGAAAGTGTCGACGGAAAGGATGGCGTTGGGGAACTCGTGCCGTATCCATTGGAGGGGTTGTTGTAGTCGTTGCCATTCCTCTTTTTCGGATATGTCGGCGGCATTGGGTCGTGAGGAGTAGGCACCGATGTCGAGTATGGCGGCACCTTGTTGTAGGGCATCGGAGGCGCACGAAAGGACTTCCGTCTCGTTGTTTTTGCGTGAGGCGGAATAGAAACTGTCGGGTGTGAGATTGATGATAGCCATGACGGCAGGTTCATCGAAAGCGACCGATAGTCCTTGTAGATTGAATACGTACGGCATTCCTGATTTTAGATCCTAATTCGTTCTTAATAGGTGGCAAAGGTACGATTTTTCCGTTGAAAAGTCCCAAAAATGTGTAAAAAACAGTGCAAGAAAGGGTAGAAATAATCATAAAGTGGCTTTTTTTGAAGTTTTTCGCGTTAATGTGTTGCTATAGTGGAGAAAATAACGTAATTTTGCGGTCTGAATAATATCACAAAGTGAATATATGAAAAACCGTAAGAAGTTTGCATTGCTTTCCGTCGTAAAATTGACGCTATTGTGCACAGTATTAGTAGTATCCTCATGCTCGAACAAGCGTGAGTTGAACACAAAAGTGTCGAATACGACAGGTTGGAATTACTATGACAAGAACACTACCAATTTTGAAGCATTGGAGGGAGTGACGAACTTGACGCCCGCTGGTATGGTGCCCATCCAAGGTGGTACGTTTATGTTGGGTGAGAAGGATGAGTTTGTGACGGCTCCTCGTGATAACTCTCAGCGTAGTATCACTGTAACGTCGTTCTACATGGATAAGTATGAGATTACTAACATGAACTGGCGTGAGTATGAGCACTGGATGAGTATCGTGTTTGGTCCTTCCGCTCGTGAGTTGGTACTGAAGGTGCTGCCTGATACGACGGTATGGCGTGAGGAGATGGCATACAATGAGCCTTATCTGGACAACTACTATCGTCATCCTGCCTTCAGTTTCTACCCTGTAGTAGGTGTATCGTGGGAGCAAGCCATGGCTTATAGCCAGTGGCGTACGGACCGTGTGAACGAGTTGGCATTGATCCAAGCAGGAGCCATTGTGGCGCCTCCGTTTGCTGATCTTCAGCCTACTGACGATGAGGCATATAAGGATGAGTGGGAGTCGATGAACCCAGGTTATGAGATGGATGAGTATACAATACCTGATCCGGAAGACCCAGAGAATGAGATCACTATGTATCGTTTGCCATACGAGTATATCCGTGATAAGTTTGTATTCAACACTGAGAAGTACTTGACCATAGCCGATTATAATCCTGAGATGGGTAAGAATCCTAAGTTGGATAGTTATGGTAATGACCGTAAGGTGAACCGTGCTGATGGTATCTTGGTAGTAGGTTATCGTTTGCCGACGGAGGCAGAGTGGGAGTTTGCCGCTTATGCACCTATAGCGGGTGAGGATGGTTTGACGGTTGAGGGTAAGGTCTATCCTTGGTCGGGTTATCACCCGCGTAACCTCACCAATAAGCAGAAGGGTCAGTTGCAAGCCAACTTCGTTCGTGGTCGAGGCGATATGATGGGTGTGAGTGGTGCGTTGAATGACCGTTATGTTATCACTGGTCCGGTGGATGAGTTCATGCCAAACGACTTCGGTCTATATAACATGGCAGGTAATGTGAACGAGTGGGTAATGGATGTATATCGTGAGACATCAAACCAAGAGACGAGTGAGTATAACTCGTTCCGTGGTAATATCTATACCCGTCCAAAGAAGAGCGAGATAGTCTTGGAGGATGGCACCGTAACAGAGGGTTATGTGATAGACTCGTTAGGTGGTGTGGCAGTAGAATATAGCGGTACGGACGATAAGCGTGATTATAAGGATGGCGACTTCGCATCGTTGATTGATACGGACTATCCATTGGATACGGTAGCCGTAGAGAACTTGACGGAGGTTAAGCATGACCCAACAGATGTGTTGGCACCAAAGATCACCAAGAACACGCGTGTATATAAAGGTGGTTCGTGGCGTGATAGGGTTTATTGGTTGAACCCATCTACTCGTCGTTACCTTGACCAAGATAAGTCGTCGAGCACGATCGGTTTCCGTTGTGCGATGTCGACTGTGGGTAACCAAATTAGTCCTTATATAGAGACTAAATAAATGAAGATTTAAATGGTTAATATGTGAGAGGGCTTCCTTGTGAAAGGAGGCCCTTTCTTTGTGTGCTGGGGGTTGAGGGAGGGTCAATTAACAATTAACAGGCATAGTATGGGCGGACGGGTCTGGCGACCCGGACGACACGGGGGCGTGTCGTCTCCACAATCGTCGTCTCCACAATCGCAGTTACGGGTGGAGTGAGTGTGTGGGGGCTAGTGGAATCTAGTGGAATCTAGTGGAATCTAGTGGACAATAGATTATAGAAAATAAAAGAGGCTGTCTAACGGTTTGTTAGACAGCCTCTGCTTGCTTGATCTTATCTTTGCTCGATCTTATCTTTGCTCGATCTTATCTTTGCTTGATCTTATCTTTGCTCGATCTTATCTTTGTTCGATCTTATCTTTGCTTGATCTTATCTTTGCTCGATCTTATCTTTGCTCGATCTTATCTTTGCTCGATCTTATCTTTGCTTGATCTTATCTTTGCTCGATATTTTCTTGATCTTATCTTGCTATGTCTTAGAGGACGTTGAGGTCTTTGAGGACGGCTGTAGTTTTGCGGACGGCAGCCTCTGACTCGGCGAGTTTCTGTTTCTCGGCAGGTGTCAGTTTGAACTCAATGACTTTCTCAATACCATTTTTACCAATGATACAAGGAACACCAATGGTGATGTCCTTCATGCCATACTCTCCTTCGAGTGCAGCAGAGCAAGGAATCATCTTCTTCTGGTCCTTGATGATAGCCTCAGCAACGGACGAAGCAGCAGCACCTGGTGCCATCCAAGCGGATGTGCCGAGGAGACTGGTGAGCGTTGCTCCACCTACCATGGTAGACTTAACGACACTGTCGATCTCGTCTTGTGTGAGGAGGTCGGTGACAGGTACGCCTTTGTATGTAGCGAAGCTCTTAAGAGGTACCATAGTGGTATCGCCGTGACCACCGATAACGAAGCCATCGACATCGTTAGCGTTGCAGTGTAGTGCTTGGCTAAGGAAGTATTTGAGTCGTGCGCTATCGAGTGCGCCACCCATACCGATGACACGGTTACGAGGCAATCCGAGTGCATGCAAGGTGAGGTAAGCCATGGTGTCCATAGGGTTACTTACGACGATGAGGATAGCGTTAGGCGAGTATTTGAGTACTGAAGTAGCGACACTCTTAACGATACCAGCATTGACGCCGATGAGTTCCTCACGGGTCATACCAGGTTTACGTGGGAGACCGCTAGTGATGACAACGACATCGCTGTTGGCGGTTTGCTCGTAGTCGTTGGTGACGCCGCGTACGACGGTGTCGAAGCCCATGAGTTGGGCGGTTTGCATGATATCCATAGCCTTACCTTCGGCAAGACCTTCCTTGATGTCGATAAGACATACTTCGTTGGCTACTTCGTTGACAGCCAACACATTGGCGCACGTAGCACCTACGTTACCTGCACCTACTACAGTTACTTTTGACATAAGATATATGTTTTATTTTGTTTATAATTCGGTATGTTTGTTCGTGCTGCAAAGGTACGGCAAGTTTTTTAATTACGGAAATATATCGGCAATTATTTGTGGGTGTGGGTGGAGTTTATTGGTTTATTGGTTTAGGAGTTTAGGAGTTTAGGAGTTTAGGAGTTTAGGAGAAGTTTAATTGGTTACAAAGGTTTAGGAGTTGAGGTATGGGTGTGGGATAGATGTACTATAAGATTTAGATCGCCCCTGCGGGGCTGTTCTAGATGGACTAGATTTGAGAGACGGTCTAACAAGTATTACTATCCCGCGGGCGGGGCGCCCGCGTCCCCAGACAGCGTATGCCAACCCGAGCCTTGCGGCTCGGACGACACGAGGGCGTGTCGTCTCCACAATCGCAGTATGGTCAAACGGGTCTGGCGACCCGAACGACACGAGGGCGTGTCGTCTCCACAATCGCAGTATGGTCAAACG